>NZ_JBHWMB010000029.1:50694-56080 GCF_042730015.1 Streptomyces sp. NPDC059957
GGGGGGGGGTGGCTGGGGGGCAGGGGGGGGGCGGGGGGGGGGGGGGGGAGGGGGACCGGCCCTGGCATCCGGGCCATGAACGTCATCGTCGAACTCCGGCAGTACACCCTCCACCCGGGCGCCCGGGACACCCTGGTCGACCTCTTCGAGCGGGAGTTCGTCACCGGGCAGGAGGCGGCCGGCATCACCGTGGGCGGCCGGTTCCGGGACCTCGACGAGCCGGACCGCCTCGTCCGGCTGCGCAGCTTCCCGGACATGGCGGCACGGGCGCGGGCGCTGCACGCCTTCTACGGCGGCCCCGTCTGGCAGGCCCGTCGCGAGGCGGCCAACGCGACCATGGTCGACTCGGACGATGTGCTCCTGCTGCGCGGACCGGGCTTCGCCGCCCCGGCCACCACGGGGCCCGTCGTGGCGACCATCTGTCACCCCCTGGACCTCGTGGCCTTCTCCGACCACTTCGAGCGGCACCTGCGCCCCGCCCTGACCGCCGCCGGGACGCCCGCGCAGGCCCTACACCTCACCGAGCACGCGGAGAACACCTTCCCCGCACTGCCGGTCCGGGGCGGTGAGGAGGTCTTGCTGTGGTTCACCGCGGGGCAGGGAGCACCGCGCCTGCCGGACCTCTCCCTCCCTCTCGAGTCGGCTCCGCAGCACCTCCGACTGGAGCCCGTCCGGGGGCTGCTGAGGCTGCGGGAGCAAGATCCGGAAGAGGGAGTCTAGGGTGGGCCCATGAACACGCCGGACGCCGACCGCATGGCCCTCGACCTTCTCGACGCCCACCTGGAAGACCTGTCCCGGGCAGCCGGCGAACTCCACCGGGGAAACCCCGCCGTCGTCCCCGAGGTGCCGCGCGAGCTCGTCGAGGCCGCCGCGGACGGTGCGGCCACGGAACTCCTGCGGTGGGGGTACGGAGAGCTGGCCGGCATCCCGCGCTCACCGGCCTACGCGTTCGCCCTCGGCGTCGGCACCACCATCATGGAGCTGTGGCGGCGCCGCAGCCCCTGGAACGCGGCGGCCCTGCGCCTGCTGGAGGACCCGTACGTCTTCCTCGCCACCGGCCCGCGCCGGCACGAGGACTGGGCCGCGGACGTGCTCGCCGTGATGTACCGCGAGGTCCCCGACCCGCGCGGCTGGCTCCGGCTCGACGGCGAACGCACCGACGATGCCGGCAGCGCCGTCTCGGCGTACCCCTTCGCGCCGCCGCCCGCCGCCGGGTTCCGGGACCGCCTGTACGAGCTGGAGCCTGCGGGGGCCGTCACCTCGCTCGCCGTCATGGCGGAGGAGTGGGGCCCCTGCACGCCCGTCCGCAACCGGCCGGATCGCGACGCCCTGCTGGCCGACGCACGGTTCCTGCTGGACCGCTACGGCCCGGACGCCCGATTCTTCACGAACGCCCTGGACGCGGCCTCGGACCCCGCCCGGGACTTCGTCCAGGCCGGCCTCGAAGGGACGAAGACCCACACGTTCCTCACGAGCGAGTACATCAGGGGCATGGACCTGTTCGATGAACTGGGTCTCATCGCCGTGTCCGACGACGAGGTCGGGGTCTTCTGGTCCATCGGCGCGTACTGACACCGGCTTCCCGGCTCACCGGCTCACCGAGCGGGACGTCGTGCGGCTGTCGCCGCGTCAGCCCTGTGGGTGCAGGGCCAGCAGGGCCGTGCGGTGGGAGACCCATCCCAGGAGGCGGAGCCGTTCCTCGTCGAGGACCGGGAGTCCGTCGCCCTCGCTCGCGGCGAGGAGCGGCAGTGCCTGCTGCAGGGACTGGCCGGCGAGGAGGGCCGGCGGGTGGTCCCGTACCGCCTCGACGGGCGTGTCCCCGGAGAGGCCTTCGTGCAGGGCCCGGGAGAGGGCGGGCGCGCCGACCGAACCCACGTAGTGGCCGTGCCGATCGATGAGCGGGAGGCGGTCGGCGCCCGCCTCGATCATCACCGTGAGCGCCTCGCGCAGTCCGGTGCCGGGCGCGAGCGCCGGCGGCGGTGGTCCCATGGCGGTCCGGACCTCGATCGCGGCCGGGCCGGTCAGGTCCAAGTCGACCCCGCGGCGGCGGAGTTTGGCCGTGTAGACGGTGTCCCGGCTGAGCGCGTGGCTGACTCCGGTGGCGACGGCGACGGCGACCATGAGCGGCAGGATGATCCCGTACTCGCCGGTCAGTTCGTAGATGATGACGACCGCGGTGATCGGTGCGCGGGCCGAACCGGCGAAGACCGCGCCCATGCCGATGACGGCGTAGGTCATGGCCGAGCCGGTCACTCCGGGGGCGAGGTGGTCCATCGACTGTCCGAAGGCGCTGCCGAGCATGGCGCCGACGAAGAGGCTGGGGGCGAAGACACCTCCCGAGCCGCCGATCCCGATGGTGACGCTGCACGCGATGATCTTGCCGATGAGCAGCACGAGCAGGAATCCGATCGCGTACCCGCCCACCGCGGCCTTGCCGAGGACCGGGTAGCCGACCCCGTACATCTCGGGCAGTGCGAGCAGGATCGCGCCCAGGACGATGCCGCCGGCTGCCGGGCGGAGCCATTCCGGGCCGTGCCAGACCGAGTCGCAGAGATCCTCCACCCCGTACAGCACCTTGGTGAAGAGCACCCCGACGGCCCCGGCCACCGCACCGAGCAGTACGTACAGGGCGTACGCGGCCAGGTGGCCGGCGTTCACCGGTGCCAGGTCCAGGAACCGTTCGTCGCCGAGGATTTCGCGTCCGATCACGCTGGCGGTGACCGCGGAGACGGCCACCAGGCCGAAGGCACGGGCCGTGAAATCGCGCAGGATCAGTTCCATCGAGAAGAAGACGCCGGCCAGGGGTGCGTTGAAGGTGGCGGCGATGCCGCCCGCCGCGCCGCAGGCGACCAGCAGCCGCATCCGTTCCTCGCGCACGCGCAGGAGCGCTCCGACGGTGGAGCCGAGGGCGGCCCCGATCTGGACGATGGGCCCTTCGCGGCCCACGGAACCGCCGCCACCGATACACAGCGCGGAGGCCAGGGACTTCACCACCGCGACCCGGGGCGGGATCCGGCCACCCTGACGGGCGACCGCGTACATCACCTCGGGGACTCCGTGGCCGCGCGCCTCCTTGGCGTAGCGGTAGACGAGCGGTCCGTAGAGCGCGCCCGCGACCACGGGTGCGAGCAGCACGAAGTACGGTCCGAGCCAGGGCACGAACGGGTTGTCGGCGTGGCCGGCGGAGGAGTAGTCGTCGTGGCCGGACAGCGCCCGGGTAAAGACCTCGATCAGCCAGCGGAAGCCCACGGCGCCCAGTCCCGCCCCGGCGCCCACGAGTACCACGGGCAGCAGCATCGCGGCCTGGGTGCGGTTCAGCGCGTCCCGTGCCGCGTCCGCCGAGAACGGACCCATCTCCACTCCTCAGGAACCGATCCACTGCCGATCGCGCGCCCCGGCCCCTGACCACGATCCCCCGGACCCCCATCCAACGGGCCGCCTGCCGCCTCGGCCGGGAGGCGGGCCGGGGGTACACCCGCCCGGCGTAGGGCCAGGCGCGGAGCCTGCCGCGGGGCCTGCCGGGGAGCCTGCCGCGGGGCCTGCCGTGGGGCCGTCAGAACCGGTCCGGCGCCGGTCCGGTGGGGACGGTGTGCCGCCTGGCCGAAGGCCGACCCCCGTCCGTTCCCGGTCCCGTACAGTCCGTGCTGCCGTCGGCCCGGCACGGGCTGAACCCGGCTCAACCCGACGGAAACCAGCCTGCGAACGGACCAACGGACGAACAGGGGAACACCGATGGCCATCGAAGCCGGTCCCGTGGACCGCCTCACTCCCCCGGTCCCCGAGCTGGCCCCCTCCGCCGTGCAGCGGTGGAGCGCGGGCGGAGGCCAGCTCGTCGAACTGCTGGCCGAGGTGTGCGGACGGCTCGGCGGGGTCGGCGCGTTCCGGCTCGGCGCCGGCGACGGCGCCGGGGACCGGCCGACCGTGCTGGTCACCGATCCGGGGGCGATCCAGCACGTGCTGGCCCTGCACCCGCAGCGCTACGTCAAACGCTCGCACCGTGCCCGGCTGCTGGTCGGCGAGGGCGTGCTCTCCGCGACCGGCGAGGCGTGGAAGCGGCAACGGCGGCTCCTGCAGTCCCAGTTCACGGGGACCGGGATGCGCCGCTACGAGCAGCGGATCGCCGAGGCCGCGCGGATCACGGCCGGCCGCTGGGCCGCGTACGCCCGTACCGGGGAGGTCTTCGACGTCGGGGAGGAGATGCGGCGCTTCGCCCTCGACACCATCTGGCGCTCCCTGACCGGCCGCGCCCTGGACGCGGACACCGAGCACGAACTGGGCTCCGTCGCGGCCGTGGTGGCGGCCCTGCCGACGCTGCCCGCCGATTCCGCCGACGCCGGGGAGGCGGTGGCCGCCGATCTGGCCAGGATCGACGCCGTGGCCCGGCACGCGATCGCCGCCGCCCGCCGGGGCGCCGCGGGTCCCGACGGGCCCGGGCTGCTCCACCTGCTGGTGGAGGCCTCCGCCGAACGGCCCGAGTACACCGACCGGCTGATCCGCGACGAGCTGGTCACGCTGCTGGTCGCCGGGCACGAGACCACGGCCACCACACTGACCTGGCTGTACCTGCTGCTCGACCGCAGTCCCGAGGCCCGCGCGTGGGCCCTCGCGGCGGGCGGCGAGGGCTCGGCGGAGCGCCGGGAGGCGATCCAGGCCCTGGTCAACGAGACCTTGCGGCTGTATCCGTCCGCCTGGATCCTGCCCCGGCACGCCGTCGAGGACGACGTCCTGGCGGGCTACGCCATCGAGGCGGGCACCGACGTGATCGTCTGCCCCTACCTCGCGCACCGCGACCCGGCGCTGTGGCCCGATCCCGAGCGCTTCGACCCGACGCGCTTCACCGCGCCGGGCGGTCGGCCGGCCGTCCCGGGGGCGTACGTGCCCTTCGGCATCGGGCCCCGTGCCTGTCTCGGTCTGCAGTTCGCGCTGCGCGAGTCGACGGTGTTGCTGGAACACCTGCTGCCGGCCCATGCGCCGGCCTTCCGGTCCGTCCCGGACAGGGCCGCCTACAGCATCACGGTGCGTCCGGACGGTCCGACGCCGGTGACGCTCGCCGTCCGTCCGTGACGGGGATCACCGCCCGGCGGCCCTTCCGCGCTTCGGCCGATTCCGGGCCGGAACTCTCCGGAAGTTGATGGCGGCAGGGCTTTTCGACCATCGATTGACGGGATGGCGGGCCCGGTCTGCCGTGGACCTGCGCCCGGGCCGAGTACGTGCGGCCCCCTGCCTCGGGACCAAAGTCCCTGGCCGTCCGCCCGGCCCGAGCCCACCCTTTTGAAGGCGCCCCACGCCGGCGGACGGGTCGGTGACGGGGCGGGCCGGGCACGAGCGGTGTGCCGGCCCCGGGGGGGGGGGAGGGGGGAGGAAAGGGGCGGTGCATAACGCCCAA
>NZ_JBHWMB010000029.1:56090-77666 GCF_042730015.1 Streptomyces sp. NPDC059957
TTTTGGGGAGGGCCCCCGCGGGGGGAGGGGGGGGGGGGGGGGGGGGGGGGGAGAGGGGGGGGGGGGGATGGGGGGGGGGGGGGGGGAGGCCGCTTTTTGGTGCCCGCCCCCCCGGCCGCCCATCCGATGCCCACGCCCATGCCCATGCCCATGCCGGTGCGGATTCGGACGCCCGATCCCCGCACCTCAGGCTCTGCGGGCGGCGCGCCGGCGCGTGCCGGCCAGGACAGCCGCGATGAGCAGCAGGCCGGCGCCGGTGCCGGCCAGGCCCGTGCGGAGCCCCTCGGGGGCGTACGAGCACTCCAGTCGGCCGGCGCCGCCGGATCCCAGGGGGACTCCGATCAGGCCCTGGTACGAGTCCGGGGCGCGGGCCGGTCCTCCGTCCACCGAGCAGCTCCAGCCGGGGGACGCCGTGGTGGCGAGCACCGCCGTGCCGGTCGAGCCCTTGGGGAGCCGGGCCTCGACGCGGTGTCCTCCGACCGTGACGTGGGTGGCTCCGCCGGCCTTCAGCCCGGCCACGGCCGCGTCGAAGGCGGCCTGGTCCAGACAGCCGAGCGCGCCGGTCGGCAGGACCTGGCCGTCCTTCGGAGTGCGCAGGGAGAAGGTGAAGCGGCCGTCTGCCCCCGCCGTGCCCAGTTCCTTGACCGGAGCACTGACCACGGGCGGCCTGCCGACGAGTTCCGCGAGCCGGCCGGTGTCCTCGGCGCGGGCGGTCGCGTACAGGTCCGGTGCGTGGAGGAAGGCGCGGGCCCCCGGGGTGCACCGCCCGGTGAACACGGTCCAGTTCTCCGGGCCGTCGCCCCTGGCCTTGGTCAGGGCGAAGCCCGGCCCGGCCGCCGGTGCGGGTGCGGCCTTCCCACCGGCGTGGGCGAGCGTGGGCACCGTGTAGATCCTGGCGCCGAGGGCGGCCTGGCGACGGGCCCAGACGGAGCCCTCGGGAGCCCCGTGGGCCTGGTCGCTGCCGGGTGCGCGGAGGGTGACCAGGGGCGGGGCGGGCAGGGTGCGGACGGTGACGCCGGTCTCGCCGACCGGTTCGAGGACGGTGCCGATGCCGAGCAGGGCCCGCAGCACCGGGTCGTCCGCGGGCCACAGGTGGCGGCCGCCCATGGCCTGGCCGAGGCCGAGGCCGCGCAGTCCGCGCGCGGTCTCCACGCTCACGTAGCTGCTGTAGTAGGCGCCGCCCTGGCCGCCGACCAGCATCGCGTCGTTGTTGGTGACGAAGAGGCCGGACCCGGCGTCGGCGCGGGTGGCGGGCCAGTTCTCGTGCGCGGACAGGGCCTGGTGCACGTTCTTGCCGCGCTCGGTCATGGTCTGGGCGCGTACGGGGCCGCGCCGGCGGGGGTCGTTGGCGACGGAGTCGCCGTAGACGCAGTACACGGTGCCGGCGAAGACCGAGACGGCCAGCAGCAGCATGACGCCGATGCGGGCGGGGCGGCGCAGCCCGCGCGCGTAGAACAGCAGCAGGGCGGTGGTGACGGCGCCGCCGGTCAGGACCCCGGTGAGGGCGTGCTCGTTGACCGGCGGGAGGTCGTAGGTGACGGCAACGAGGAGGGCCAGCAGGCCGGCCCCGCCGAGCAGGGCCCGGGGCCGGGGCATGTGGGCCAGGCAGATCCAGGCGGCCATCGTCATCATGCCGCTGAGCACGAAGGACTCGCGGAAGGGGGCGCCGTGCGGGAGGGCCCCGCCCTGCCAGAGCTCGGCGGTGGGGGTGAGGACGAAGGAGACGCCGGTCAGCAGCATGAGCGAGAACCAGGCGAGGCGTTCACGGCCGCGCACCTTCGACTGGAAGGGCAGGGTCAGGACGAGGAGGAGGACGAGCACCCCGGCGTAGACGTTCGGCGTGGCTACGCGGACGGGATGGGTGCCCGGTATGAGCATCGAGAGGAAGGTCAGTGGATCGGTGTCCACGCCGACCACGTACAGCTCGGTGGGCTGGGCCCGCCGGTTGGCGAAGGCGCACACCAGGACGGCTGGGGCGGCGAGGAGCAGTCCGGTGCCGGTCATGGTGGCGGCCCGCCACAGCGCCCGGCCGCGGGCGCGCCGGTCCATGTCGGCGAGCAGGAGCCGTACGAGGAACACGAGCGCGGTGGCCGCGGTGGCCATGGCGGCGGTGTAGAAGTTGGCGAACCAGCACAGGGCGACGAGGAGGCTGCCGAGGACCCAGCGGCGGCCGGCCAGACACCAGTCGGCGGCTATCCCGAGCATCGGTATCGCGACCAGGCCCCAGGTCCACATCGGCACAACGGTGCCCTCGGCGACTCCCCAGCCGCAGACGGCGTAGCCGACGGAGAGCAGGGCGCGCAACCAGGGCGAGCCGGGGCGCAGCCGTCCCAGGTACACGGTCATTAGCGCTGCGGCGAGGCCCATGCTGCAGAGGCTGACGAGGTAGACGGAGAGCTCCGCCTGCTGGCGGGGCAGGAGGCCGGTCAGCAGGGAGAACGGGTTGGTGAGATAGGTGAAGAAGTCGCCGAGAAATCCGACACCGTACCCGCTCTGCCAGTTGAAGAGCAGATCTCCCTGGGCGTTGCCGTGCAGGAGGTCCCAGAGGCGGGTGTGGAACGGAACATATTGGTGGCGCAGGTCGTTGGTGGCGCGCGGAACGGACCCGAAAGGGTAGACACCACGCACGGCCAGACCGGAACTGTAGGCCGCCATGGATATGAGCGCGGCCACGAGAGCAGAAATGAATGCGATATTCCACTTGACCCCGCCCACCTGGGACGCAGCCCCTCCGCTTTCTCCCGCGGCGAGGGGCATTTCGACGGGCGGGAGTGAAGTGGCGGTCATGTGTGACAAACCCTTGTGCGCGACTAATCGGCGACGGGCAAGCCGCCGATTCACGCACCCTATGCACACCGCCGGAAAAACAACGCACCCGGCGCAACGAATACGATCGCGACGACGAGAATGTCCGGTCTCAACCGCATGGAAAATGGACAACCGGCCATTTCTCGTGTGGCGCCCCTCCCCGGAGGGGGCTCCGGGAGCCCTCGGGGCGTGCCCGGGGCCCGCCCGCCTCGGGTGCCGGAACCACCGGATCCCGTAGGCTCTGCGGATGGCAAAGTACTTCGACGTACACCCCGAAAACCCCCAGCCCCGCGCCATCAGCGGCATCGCCGACGGCATCCGCGCGGGAGGGCTCGTCGCCTATCCGACGGACTCCTGCTACGCGCTGGGCGCCCAGCTGGGCAACCGTGACGGTGTGGACCGGATCCGGTCCATCCGGCAGCTCGACGACCGCCACCACTTCACCCTGGTGTGCGAGAACTTCGCGCAGCTCGGCCAGTTCGTCATCATCGACAACGACGTCTTCCGCGCGATCAAGGCGTCCACCCCCGGCAGTTACACCTTCATCCTCCCGGCGACGAAGGAGGTCCCGCGCCAGCTCCAGCACCCGAAGAAGAAGACGGTGGGCGTGCGCATCCCCGACCACGTCGTGGTGCAGGCCCTGCTGGCCGAGCTCGGCGAGCCGCTGCTGTCGAGCACGCTGCTCCTGCCCGACGAGGCGGAGCCGATGACTCAGGGGTGGGAGATCAAGGACCGGCTCGACCACGTCGTGGACATGGTCGTCGACTCCGGCGAGTGCGGGACGCTGCCGACGACGGTCATCGACTTCTCCAGCGGCGAGGCCGAGATCGTCCGGCGGGGTGCGGGGGACACCACCCGCTTCGAGTAGCCGCGGCAGGCGTGCGGTTCGAGGAGCGGTGGCGTACGCCCGCCCGCCGTACGGTCGGCGGGCGGGCGTACTACGTGTCAGGCGGGCGGGTACAGGACGGGCTTGAGGCCGTAGTCGAGCTCGGAGCCGTCCACGAGGAGTGCTTCCACCGTTCGGGTGCGGGGATCGATGTCGGCCACCATCCCGTCACCCGAGTAGCGGGGGTAGCCGGAGGCGCCGTTCTGGCCGGTCGCTGCGACGACGGCCGAGCGGATGGCGTCGTCGGGCGACCCCTCCACCACGTGCTCGGGCACCAGCAGGATCTCGAAGGTCTGCGGTTCGGTACTCATGCCCCGACGCTAACCGGATCCCGCGGATCATGCCGTCCGGCACGGCGGTGCACCAGGGCCTAGGGGGTGCGCCGCGTGCCCTCCCCCGGCCCGGTCGCCTCGTCCACGGGTGCCGAGGGGTGGCGCAGCAGGCCGCGCGCCCAGCGTTCGTTCAGGCCCGCGAGGAAGCCGATGGCTCCCCAGAAGAACCAGGTCTTGGCCAGGGCCCCGTGCTCGGCGCCGGGGAACGGGCCGGTCTCGCACAGTTCGGCCGCGGCGGCCGGCGGGGTGAGGACGGTGAGGATCCCGCCGGCGACGAGGAGGTAGAGCGCGGTCGCCAGGAACCACCCCACCACCACCCGGTACCAGCCCTCTTGGCGCAGGGCCCGGCACAGCTGGACCGGATCCGTGTCCGGGCCCGCCCCGCCCGGACTGTCGCGGATGAGCTGCCGGGGATCGCGCAGTCGGACGATCACGCTGAAGACCGCGCCCATCGCACCGCCCGCGAAGCACACCAGGGCTCCTGCCAGGGCCAGTCGCGACTGGCAGCCGAGCTCCACTCCGAAGATCCCGGGCACCCACGCCCCCAGCGCGAAGACCACGACCAGGATCACCGGGCTGACCACGATCCCGCACGTCAGGCCGGTGTTGAGGCCGCGCGCCGCGGCGGTGGCCGTATCGGCCCCCAGCCGCGTTGCGGCCAGCGCGACCGCCGTCTCCAGCCGGGCCACGTCGGCCCCCTGGGCAACGGCGCGCAGGGCCCGGAGCAGGTCCTCGGTGACCGCCGCCCTCGTACGCCGTACGAAGGCCCGCTGCGCGGCCGTGTGCAGGCGGTCGAGGCGGAGCATCAGCTCCGGTTCGGCACACCACAGTTCCCGCAGCCGTTCCGGATCGATGCCGGGCACCTCTTCGAGTGCCCGTATCTCCCCGTCGGCCGCGCCGTCGAACCACTCGCGCACATCGCGCAGCATCGGCTCCCCCTCTTCGCACAGCAGTTGTACCCGCCTTCGCCGCGCGAGGATAGCCGCGGGCCCGGCGGATCGCCGCCGTCAGTCCGCCGGGTCGGCCCTCCGCGCGGACGGCGGCTCGCCGGCCCCGAACGCGCGGAAGAGCGCGTGGAGCAGGACCGCGGCGAGCGTGCCCGCCACCACCCCGCTGCCGAGGACCGTCCGGGCCCAGGTGGGGAACCCCTGGTAGAGGTCGGGGGCCACCACCGGCAGCAGTCCGGCGGTGAGGGCCAGCGCGATCACGGTGGAACCGCCGCCGGTGCCGCTTGCGGTCCGCCCGAGCATGTCGACGCCCATGACCGCGATGATCCCGTAGATCACCAGGGCGGATCCGCCGACGACGGGCGCGGGGATCGCGGCCAGCAGCCGGGAAACGGGTGCCAGCAGGCCGACTGCGATGAGCAGCACTCCCGCCCCGGCGGTCACGAAGCGGCTGCGGACCCCGGTCAGCCGCCCGATGCCGATGTTCTCGGCGCTGGTGACCATCAGCGAGGTGCCGAACAGTCCGCCGAACACCGAGATCAGGGCGTCGGCCCTGGCCACCCGGGGCACATCGCGTCCGGGGTCGCTCTCGCGCCCGACGGTCTCGCTGTTCAGCACGGTCTGCCCGGTGATCTCCGCGAGGGTGGTGAGGCTGAAGACGAGGAGGGGCAGTGCGGCGAGCACGTCGAACTGCGGTGCGCCGTACGGGAGGAGGTGCGGGAGGGTCAGGCCCCCGCCGGCTCCGCCCACGGGCGCGAGGTGGCCGAGGCCGGTCGTGAGCGCGACGAGGGTGCCCGCGCCCATGCCGAGGAGCACGGCGGTCTGCCGCCAGATCCCGCGCAGCACCATGAGGAAGAGCACGGTGGCGGCGATGGTCGCGCCGGCCAGCACCACCGCCGAGGGTGCGGCGTACCCGGGGCTCCCGGGGCGGCCGGTGACCAGCTGGGCGGCGACCCGGATCATGGCGATCCCGATGAGCAGCACGGTGACGCCCATGACCAGGGGCGGGAAGAGCCGTACGACCTTGGCGTAGAAGGGCAGTACGGCGAAGAGCAGGGCGGCGGCGAGGAGCACCGAGCCGGTCGCGGTGGCGGGGCCGTGGTCCTTGGCTATCTGGAGGAAGAGCGCGGTGGCCGCCCCGCCGGGGAGCATGACGAACGGCAGCCGGGCCCCGAACCGCCAGATCCCGAGGGACTGGAGCAGGGTGCCGGCGCCGCAGAGCACGAGGGTGGCGCTGAGCAGGGAGGCGGTGTGGGCGGCGCCGAGGCCGAGGGCCTGGCCGGTCAGGAACGTGGTGGAGACGGGCGCGGCCACCATGGCCAGTACGTGCTGTGCGGAGAGCGGGGCCAGCCGGCGCAGCGGCAGCCGCTCGTCCACCGGGCTGACGGGGCCCGCCGCCGCGCGCTTCGTGGAGGTGGTGCTCATCGGGCGGCCTCTCTGTCCAGCCAGGGGAGCTCTTCGGCGGTGTACCGGTAGGCGCGGAAGACCGCGTTGGGTTCGGACGGGAACAGGCCGCGGACCTCGGACTCCTGGTAGGCGCCGAAGTGGGGAACGACGTACTCCCAGCAGAGGTAGCCCTCGGGGGTCACCTCGAAGAGGCGGCCCGACGGGGAGTCGGTGACGAGGGTGTTGCCGCCGGCGAGGCGCTGGGCGCTGCCCATGAACGGGGCGAAGAAGGCCTCGCGGGCGGGGTCGTGGTACTCCCAGACGACCTTGCCGGAGGAGCGCTCGATCTCGATGACGCGGGAGTAGGGGACGTCCGATCCGGGCCGGAAGACGCCGTTGTCGAACACCAGCACCCGGCCGTCGGCGAGTTCGGTGGGGGCGTGCTGCTGCGAGACGGTTCCGGGCTCGGTGCGCCAGAGGATCTCGCCGGTCTCCCGGCTGATGACGACCACGGCCGAGACGCTGCGCAGGCTGGCGAGGACGTTCCCGTCGGCGAGCGGGACGACGCTATTGATGAGCGGCCAGTGCTCGCGCGCGTAGTCGGGGTGCAGGGCGTACTCGGCCCGGTCTAGGTGTTCTGCCGCGCTCCACGACCAGCGTACGGAGCCGTCGGCGTCGACCTCGGTGATGGTGTCGGCCCATACCGTGCCGTCCGCGGCCTCCGAGCCGGGCACTCCGCCGAGCACGCCCGCCGCGTCCGCGCCCCGCAGGGGTTCGAGCGCGGTGTAGAGGACGCGGCCGCCGCCGAGGTGGTGGGCGTCGTGGTGCTGGAGCGGATCGCGGTGTTCGCGCAGGACGGTGCCGTCCGGGGCGGCTTCCAGCATCACGCCGCCGCGGTACTTGTGCCACATCGGGAAGAGGGCCTCCTCGCCGGGGAGCACGCCGCTGTAGGCCAGGTTCCCGTTGTCGAGGATCCGGGCGTGCCGGCCGGGGCGGTAGGGCAGCCGCCACTCGTGGACCACCTCGCCGTGGATGTCGATCAGGTAGACCTCGCCGGTACCGGTGAGCGGGGCGTAGAGGGTGTACCCGCCTTCCGAGGCGGCGGGGTCGAGGGCGATGAGACCGGTGCCGCGGCGGCGGCGGAAGTTCTGGTCGACCGGGGGCATGCGGGTGTCCTCCTGCTGGTGGGGCGGGGCCGGGCGGGCCACGAGGTGGCGGCGATCGTCGACGGCGAGTGAAACTTTGTTTGATGCGAGCAATCTCCTTTGAAGTTAGCGGTGCATTGTTGCGGCACTGTGAAGGGAGTGCGAAGCCCGCGGCGAGGTGCGGGAAGATGATCGTCAGCGGCGGCGAACGACGAGCGGGGTGCGGGGTGGGCGGCCAGGTGGAAGACGAGACCTCCGAGCGGAGGATCGGTGCGGGCATCCGCAGACGGCGCAGGGCCCTGGACCTCACCCTCGCCGAGGTGGCCGCGCGCAGCGGGCTGTCCTCGCCCTTCCTCAGCCAGATCGAGAACGACCGGGCCCGGCCCAGCATGCGTTCGCTCCAGCGGGTGGCCGACGCCCTGGACACCACGGCCGTGCAGCTGCTGGCCGCCGGGGAGACCCCGCGCCGGGTGGACATCGTGCGGGCCGACGCCGATCCGGGGCTGGACGCGGGGCTCGGTTCCGAGGTCGGATCCGGGCTGGATTCCGGGCCCGATCCGACGGCCCGGGTACGGCCGCTCGTACGCGGCCAGCACCAGATGCACGCACTGGAGTTCACCGGGGACCACGACGCCGATCGCGCGTTCCGGCACCGCAACGACGAGCTGATGTACGTCGCCGACGGCTCGGCCGAGGTGGAGGTGGACGGGCGGACCCACCGCCTGGGCCGCGGTGACACGCTGTACCTGACCGGCGGGGTGGAGCACCGCTGGCGGGCGCTGGAGGCGGGCACGCGGGTGCTGCTGGTCGCCGTCGCCGACCACGTCGAGGCCGTGGTGGACCCCCGGGGCTGATCCCCTTGGGCTGATCCCTCGGTGGTGACCGGAGGCCGCCGTACGCACGGGTACCGCGCAAGGTCGGTGCGTGCGCGTGCCGCGAAGGGTCAGTTCATGCGGGTGGCGCGCAAGGACTGGTGGACGGCCCAGGCCACCGAGACCAGCGGGACGGCCACCACCGCCCCCACGATCCCGGCGGCGATGGCTCCCGCGACGACGGACAGGGCGACCACCATCGGGTGCAGCCGTACCGCCCGGCTCATGACGAGGGGGTGCAGCAAGTGCCCCTCGATCTGGCCGATGACCACGATGAGCGCGACCACGAGCCCCGCCACGAGCGGCCCCTTGGCGGCGAGGGCGACGACGGCGGCCACGCCGAGGGCCACCGGTGAGCCGATGAGCGGGACGAACGCGGCGACGAACTCCAGCAGGGCGAGCGGGACGGCCAGCGGGACGCCGAGGAGGGAGAGCGCGATGCCCACGAGGACGGCGTTCGTCGCGGCCACGATCACGATGCCGTGGGAGTAGCCCGTGAAGGTCCGCCACGCGGCCCGGCCGGCCGCGGCCACCCGGTCCCGTACGCCTTCCGGCAGCTGGCCGCAGAACCAGTTCCACTGCCGGTCGCCCGAGTGGATGAAGAAGACCGAGCAGAACAGTGCCAGGGCCACCACGGTGAACACCGCCACGACCCGTCCGGCCCCGTCCAGTGCCGTGCTCAGCAGGGTCGAGCGGTGGCCGGCGAAGTAGGTGCCGATCTTCGACTGGACATCGCTCAGGGCGTGCAAGTCGAGCCGGAACGGCGGACCCTGGAGCCAGCTCTGGATCCGGGCCAGCCCGGCCTTGAACTCCCGCACCAGCGTGGGCCACTCCCCCGCGACGGCCTCGCCGACCAGCGCGAGGGCGCCGAGCACCACGATCAGGCTGCCGATCAGCGCGCAGGCCACGGCGAGCCCGCGGGGCATCACCCGGGCCAGCAGGCCGGCCGGCGGGCGCAGCATGGCCGCCGCCACCAGGCCCAGGAACAGCGCCACGGAAATCTCGTGGAACCGTCCCAGGACGGCGAAGACCGCGTACGCCGCCGCTCCGACGACCAGGAGCCGCCAGGCGTATCCGGCCGCGGTCCGCAGCACCGGGGCCACCGGGGCCGCCACCCGTGCGGCCGCGGCGGTCATGCGTGCCGGGATACGGGCCCGGCCGGTCCCGCCTTCGCCGCGGGGGCGGGCTCCGGGCGGGAGCCTCCGGGCGGGCCGCATCACGAGTCGCCTGGTCATGTGCGGCCGCACCTCCGGGGTGTGTTGGTCCCCTCGGGCTATCACCCCGGCGGCGGCCTCCCCGTACGCCGCGCAGCGCGTTCGCCCGAAGGCCTCATCCGCGCTGGGCCGAAGGGGCAGACACGGGCGTTGCCCCTCGTTCGGGGAGTTCGCCGGTCACAGGGGGTTTCCCGGTGCGGGCCGCCGACGGGCGACGGGAAACCCGTCGACCCCGGTGCCCGGCGGGGACAGGCTCTTGGTGTCAGCACGGAGCAAGACCCGAGGGGACACCATGCGCAAGATGATCCGCGGCGCCGCCGCGTTCGCCACCGCCGCGGCCGCCGTCGTCGCACTGAGCGGAGCCGCCGGGGCGTCCGGCGCCCAGCCGGCCGACACGTGGGCCGGATGCCCGGACGGGGCGGTCTGCATCTACCCGCAGAACCAGAACCCCGCCGTCAGCCCGAGCCACGTCTTCTACAGCTACGGGGCCCACAACCTGACCAACCAGTACGGCAACCACTGGGTCCTCAACAACCAGTACGGCGGCGCCACCGCACGCCTGTGCGCCGGCTCCAACGGGGTCAACTGCGGCAACCCCATCGCCCAGGGCACCGGGGTCTACGCCGACCTCGGGCCGATCAACTCGATCACCCTCAACCGCTAGCGGTTCGCGGGCCGGTACGCCCGTACACCTCTACGCCACTCGCGAGGACGTTCCGGAGTCCGGCCCCCGACCGGGCTCCGGAACGCCGCTGTTTCACGCCACACCGCACGAATGGCCGGTCGGCCCTCCGACCCCCGCGCTAGCCTGGGCACCTGCCTCTCACAGCCTGGGCGCACATTGCCATGGGGGACGTCTTGGGGGATCCGGACCGCGCGAGCGGGACCGCGGCGGCCTTTCCCGCCCAATTGCGAAGGCTGCGCGTGCAGCGCGGCCTGTCGCTGGGCGACCTGGCCCGCCAGACGCACTACAGCAAGGGCTATCTCAGCAAGATCGAGACCGGTGCGAAGCCGGTCACCCTCGATGTCGCGCGCAGCTGCGACCGGGCCCTCGCGGCCGAGGGCGAACTGCTGCGGCTGGTACCGGAGAGCGAGGGTCCCGGGCCCCGCGCCGAGCAGGCCGGTCGGCCCGGCCCTCCGGGTGCTCCCGCTACACACGGCACTCCCGGCACTCCCGCCGCGCCCGGTCCGCCCCACCAGCGCGTTCCGCAGTCGGACGGAGCCTGCCCCTACCGCGGCCTGTCGGCGTTCACCCCACAGGACGCGCAGTGGTTCTTCGGCCGGGAGCGTGCCACGGCCGCCCTCGTCGAGGGGGTCCACGACCGGCTCGGGCACGGCCCGCTGCTCCTCGTCGCCCGCTCGGGCGCGGGCAAGTCCTCCCTGCTCAGCGCGGGTCTGGTACCGGCCCTGCGGCGCGGCGGCTTCCCGATGGCGGGGTCCGACGGCTGGCCGGTCGTCAGGTTCACCCCCACCGCGCATCCGTTGCGGGAACTGCTCGAAGCCACCGTCAAGGCGGTGGGGGGCGATCTCGGCGTCAACCCGGAGCAGTTGGCCGCCCGCCCGGAACTGCTGCTCGAATCCGTCCACCGGCTGCGGCACGGCGTGGGCCTCCTGCCCGACGCCGAGGGGCGGCGGCTGCCGACCGTACGGCCGGTGCTGCTGGTCGATCAGTTCGAGGAGCTGTTCACCCTCTGCTCCGACGAGGAGGAGCGCCGCAGCTTCGTACGGGTGCTCCTCGCCCTGTCGGCTTCCCCGGGGGCGCCGGGCGGCACCCCGGGGTACGACCCGGCCGTCGTCGTGCTCGGCGTGCGCGCCGACTTCTCCGGGCAGTGCCTGGAACTGCCGGAGCTGGCCGCCGTGTTCAGCGACGGACTGTTCGTCCTGCCCCCGATGTCCGTGGCGGAGTTGCGGGAGTCGATCACGCGCCCGGCGGAGCTCGCCGGGCTCGTACTGGAACCGGGGCTGGTGCCGCTGCTGCTGCGGGACGCGGGCGTACGGGGCACCGGCGCGGGGGACACCGGTGTGGCGGACCCCGGTGTGGCGGACCCCGGCGCCGGGGATCCCGTGGCGCGCTCCGGCGGCGGTCCGGACGCCCGGCCGGGCGAGGCTCCCTCCAGCGCGCTGCCCCTGATGTCCCACGCGCTGATGGCCACCTGGCAGCGGCGCGAGGGATCCACCCTGACCGTCGCGGGGTACGAGTACGCCGGCGGCATCCAGGGCGCCGTCGCGCGCAGTGCCGAGCAGGTGTACGCCCGCCTGTACCCGGCCGAGCAGCGGATGGTGCGCCGGCTCCTCGTCCGGCTGGTGCACATCGCCGACGGTACGGGGCCGACCCGGCGCCGGATGAGCCGCACCGCCCTGCTGGAGGGTCAGGCGGACACCGTGCGGGCCGCCGCCGCCCTCGACGCCTTCGTCCGGGCCCGGCTGATCAGCGCGGGCAGCGAGACCGTGGAGATCACCCACGAGGCCCTGCTGCACGCCTGGCCCCGGCTGCGCGGCTGGATCCACGCCGACCGGGCCGGACTGCTCGTCCACCAGCAACTCGCCCAGGCCGCCGACGAATGGGTGCGCGAGGCCCGCGACCCCTCCGTGCTCTACCGCGGCAGCCGCCTCGCCACCGCCCGCGCCTGGGCCGAGGAGCTGGACGGCCGCAGCCGGCTGGGCCCCGGGGAAGCGGCCTTCCTCGACGCGAGCCGGGCCGCGGAGGAGGCCCGCCGGCGTCAGGACCGGCTCCGGGTCCGGCTGCACCAGCGGATGCTGGCCACGCTCGTCGTCCTGCTCCTGCTGGCGCTGACCGCCGGCGGGGTGGCCTACCAGCAGCGCGCGGGGGCGCTCGGCCAGGAGCGGACCGCCCGGTCCCAGGCGCTGGCCGCCCGGTCGCTGTCCCTGGCGGCCGGACAGCCCGAGGCCTCCATGCTGCTCGCAGAGGAGGCCTACCGGGCCGAAGCGACGCCCGAGGCGCGCGGCGCCCTGCTCAGCACCCAGTCGCAACCCTTCCTGGCGCGGCTCGGCGGGCACGGCGGGCCCGTCAACGCGGTGGCCTTCGCGCCCGACGGGCGGACCCTGGCGACCGCCGGCTCCGACGGGAAGGTGCTGCTGCGGCGGGTGGCCGACCGGAGCACGGTCGCCGCCTTCACGGCGCCCGGCCGGGTGCGCACGGTCGCCTTCAGCCCCGACGGGCGGACCCTGGCCGCCGGTTCCACCGACGGCCCGGTCCGGCTCTGGCCGGTCGGAGCGGGCGGCGGCGGTGCCGTGTCCGCGCTGCCCCCGAGTACGGCGGGCGCCCGGGCGGTGGCCTTCGCCCCCGACGGTGGCACCCTCGCCGTCGCAGCCGCCGACGGGACCATCCAGCTGCTGGATCCGGCCGGGGAGCACCGGGAGCGCGGCGTCCTGACCGGGCACACCGCGCGGGTCAACACCCTGGCCTACGCCCCGGACGGCCGGAGCCTCGTATCGGCCGGCGCCGACGGGACCGTACGCCTGTGGGACACCCGGCGGGCGGAGCCGGCCGGCGTCCTGGAGGGGCACACCGGGGAAGTACTGGGCGCGGCCTTCGCGCCGGACGGCCGTACGGTCGCCACCGGCGGGGTCGACCGTACGGTGCGGCTGTGGGACGTCGGAGGGCGGCGCGCGACCGCGACGCTGGCCGGGCACAGCGACGACGTCAACTCCGTGGCCTACACGCCGGACGGCACCACCGTCATCAGCGGGGGCGGCGACGGCACCACCCGTCTGTGGGACGTCCGGGGCGCCCGGCTCACGGCCACGCTCGCCGGGCACACCGACTACGTGCTCGCCGTCTCCGTGGATCCGGCGGGATCGGTGCTCGCCACCGCCGCGTTCGACCAGTCCGTCGTGCTCTGGGACCTGCGGGGGCCGGTGCTGACGGCACGCCCGTTCACGGAGGTGTGGCGCGCCGCGTACAGCCCCGACGGGAGACTCCTCGCCACGGCCGACGCCGATCACACGGTGTTGGTGTGGGACGTGGCCGGACGGCGGGTTCTGGCCACTTTCGCGGGGCATG
This sequence comes from Streptomyces sp. NPDC059957, assembly GCF_042730015.1. Lineage (NCBI taxonomy): Bacteria > Bacillati > Actinomycetota > Actinomycetes > Kitasatosporales > Streptomycetaceae > Streptomyces > Streptomyces sp. NPDC059957. The sequence goes on from NZ_JBHWMB010000029.1 coordinate 69,705, forward strand.
CCGAGACGGTGTTCTCGGTGGCGTTCGCTCCCGACGGCCGCACCCTCGCCTCGGCGGGAGCCGACGGCACCGTGCACCTCTGGGACACCACACGCCTCTGGGACACCACACGCCTTGGGGGCACCACCACGCGCGCCCCTCTCGCCACCCTCACGGGACACACCGGGACCGTGTTCTCGGTGGCGTTCGCCCCCGACGGCCGCACCCTCGCCTCGGCCGGAGCGGACGGCACCGTTCGGCTGTGGGACACCGCCGCGCGCAGTCCGCTCGCCACCCTCATCGGGCACACCGACTTCGCCAACGACGTCGTCTTCAGCCCCGACGGGCGGACCCTGGCCAGCGCCGGGGACGATCTGACCGTCCGGCTCTGGGACGTGGCCGGGCGGCGTCCGCTCGCCGCGCTCAGCGGGCACGCGGGAGCGGTACGGGCCGTCGCGTTCGGTCCGGACGGGCGGACCCTGGCGAGCAGCGGCAACGACGGCACCGTACGGCTGTGGGACGCGGAGCAGCGGCGCGTCACCGCGGTGCTGACCGGGCACACCGGTTCGGCGCGCGGGATCGCCTTCTCCCCCGACGGGACGATCCTGGCGAGCAGCGGAAACGACCGTACGGTGCGGCTGTGGGACGTGGCCGGGCACCGGCTCCGGGCGGCGCTGTCGGGCCACACCAACGCGGTGTGGGGGGTCGTCTTCTCCCCCGACGGGCGGACCCTGGCGAGCAGCAGCAACGACGGCACCGTACGGCTGTGGAACCCGGATCCCGGCGCCCGGCTGGCGGACATCTGCCGGACGGTGGGCCGCCTGGGACCGCGGGAGCGGCAGGCCCTGGTGCCCGGTCTGCCCGTACGGGCTCCGCGGCGCGGCTGCTGAGCGGCGCGGCTGCCCGGCGCCGCGGTTGCTGAGCCGTCCGGGGTTTCCTCCGGGGTTTCCCGTTGCCTGTTCGGGTGGTGCCGCGTTCGGCCCTCGACGGGGCGCGGCCGGCGCCGACAGGCTGGTCCACGGATGCGGCGCCGGCGGCCAAGTGCCGTACGGGTCGCCGTGCTTCAGTCCCGCCCCGCCGCGTGAATCGAGGTCTCCCGCCGTGCTGCGCCGAACAGGTCTGATCGGAACGCTCCTCGCGCTCCTGGCCGTACTCCTCTGCACCCCCGCCGACCCGGCGGCCGCCGACAGCGGTTGCCGGGTCCTGGCCCCCGGGGCGTCCCCGGCGGCCGAACGCGCCGTCGCCGCCGCCTGCGAACAGGTGGGAAAGGGGGTCTGGTACACCTGGGGCGGTGGTCACGGCCCGGTGCCCGGTGCCACGTACGGGCAGGTGGACCCCACCGATCCGGCGAGCGAGCACGATCCCGAACGGCTCGGCTTCGACTGTTCGGGACTGGTCCGCTACGCCTATGCGCAGGCCACCGGCTCGGACCCGCTCGACGGGGTGGCCAGTGCGCAGTACTACACGCACCGCGCGGCCGCGCGCTTCACCGCCGCCCAGGGGCTCGCGCCGCTGCTCCCCGGCGACCTGCTGGTGTGGGGAACCTCCCGGGACCTGCACCACATCGCCCTCTACCTCGGGGCGGGCAAGATGGCGGAGGCCCGGCAGTCGGGCACCAAGCTGATGGTCAGTGAGGTCACCGACGCCCGGCTGTCGAACGGCTATTACGGGGCGGTCCGCGTGGACACCGGGCCGGTCACCGGGCACGTGTTCCAGACCTGGGGCACCGGCGTCTGGACCAAGGAGCGGCCGTCCACGGCGGCCCCGCGCGTCTACGCCTTCCCCGGTCCCACGACCATCCGCGTCGAGTGCCAGAAACACGCGGAGTCGGTGACCTCGGACGGCTACACCAATGACGTCTGGTCCTACCTTCCGGACTACCGGGCGTGGATGACGAACATTTACGTCCGTGGGGCGGCTTGGCTGGAAAACGTCCCCACTTGCCGTTGATCATCCGTAAGGTCGGAAACGATCTACAAACCCCCCAAGCCGGCCGACCCGGCCCATCCGAGGAGAAACGTGCGCCCGTCCGCGTCCCAGTCGCCCCTGTCGTCCCTGTCGTCCCTGTCGTCCCCGTCCTCCCGGGCCTTCCTGCCGGCGCTCCCCCGCTCACGGCGCCTGGCCGTCGGTGCCGCCCTGCTCGCCGTCGTGGCCGGAGGCACGCTGCCCGCCACCGCCGCCCACGCGGCGACCGCGCCCGGCTCCGCCGCCCAGGCCCCCGTCCAGCCGGCCGCCGCGCCTGATCTCGAGGCTCTGACGCAGGCGCTGCGCAATACGACGGCGGCCGGAGCTCCCGGCGCGATGGCCCGCTTCACCGGTCCGGACGGCGTCCGGTCCCGTGTCGAGGGCGTACGGGACCGGAGCACGGGCGCGGCGATGGACACGCGGGCCCGCTTCCGCATCGGCAGCGTCACCAAGACGTTCTCCTCGGTCGTCCTCCTCCAACTGGTCGACGAGGGGCGGATCGAGCTGGACCGGTCGGTCAACTCCTACCTTCCGGGCCTGCTGCCCGACGACCGGATCACGGTGCGCCACCTGCTCACCCACCGGAGCGGCCTGGCGGACTACACGAACGCCATGTTCGAGCACACCGTGCCCGGCTTCGAGGCCGTCCGGAACAAGGTGTTCACCTACAAGGAGCTCGTGGGCCTCTCGCTCGCCGAGCCGAGGACCACCGAGCCCGGGGTGGCGTACAAGTACTCGAACACCAACTTCGTCGTGGTGGGGATGCTCATCGAGAAGGCCACCGGAAAGCCGGTGGCCAAGGAGTACGAGCGGCGCATCATCAAGCCCCTCAAGCTGAAGCACACCTCCTACGTCCACCCCGGCACGGCCATCAAGGGCCTGCACGCCAACGGCTACCTGCACCCGGACGAGGCCGGCGCCCCGCTGGTCGACTCCACCGAACAGACCGTCTCCTGGGCACAGTCCGCGGGCGCGATGATCTCCAGTGCGGCCGACCTCAGCACCTTCATGTCCTCCCTGCTCGGCGGGAAGCTGCTGCGCCCCGGCACGCTGGACGCCATGCTCACCGTGACGCCGACCGACGCCACGAACACCCGGTTCTACGGGCTGGGCCTGCGCCGCTACGACCTCTCGTGCGGTGCGCAGGTCTACGGGCACACGGGCACGGTGCAGGGCTTCTACACCTACGCGTTCACCACCCGGGACGGCAAGCGCTCCCTCTCCGCCATGGCCAACACCTCCAACCGGGGCCAGGCCAACACCGCCCTCGGCGGCACGCTGGAGGCCGCCTTCTGCGGGAAGGCGCCGGCCGCCGGTCCGGCCACCGCGCGCGGTTTCGCCTTCGCCCCGGCCGCGGCGGAGGCGGACCTCCCCGAGAACCGCTGACGGCGATTCCCGGACACCGGGAGGCTCCCGCCCCTTGGCCTGGGGGCGGGAGCCGGGAAAGCTGAACTCCGCATTCCCACACGGATGTTGTCCGTGTGACCGATGAGGAGGACACGATGCCCGACGCACCGTCCGTGAAGCGTTCCCGCAGGGGGCCGGGCCGCCGGGCCCGCAGGATGCTCGCCGCCACGGCGGGGGCCGCGACACTGGTCCTCGCCGTACCGGGGGTCGCGTACGCGGCTCCGCCCCCGGCCCTGCCCGCCAACGCCGATGGGCTGGAGCAGACCTTCCAGCCGGCCTACGACTACGACCGCGACGGCTGCTACTCCAGCCCTGCCATCGGTCCGGACGGCACCATCAACGGAGGCCTGAAGATGGGCGGCGACGTCAACGGCCAATGCCGTGACCTCTCCGACCTGAACAACACCAACGGCTACTCCCGCGCGAAGTGCAACAACGGCTGGTGCGCCGTCATGTACGCGCTCTACTTCGAGAAGGACCAGGTCTCGCTCGGCCCCGGCAGCGCCGGACACCGGCACGACTGGGAGCACGTCGTGGTGTGGATCCAGAACAACCAGGTCGGCTACGTCTCCACGTCGGAGCACGGGAACTTCAAGGTGCACGCCGCCTCGCAGATCCGCTTCGACGGCACCCACCCGAAGATCGTCTACCACAAGGACGGCTGGAGCACGCACTGCTTCCGGGCCGCGAACTCCAACGACGAGCCGCCGGAGAACCACAAGGGGACCTGGCAGTACCCCACGCTGGTCGGCTGGAACGGCTACCCCGCGGGGCTGCGTGACAAGCTGAGCCAGGCCGATTTCGGCAGTGCCCTGCTCGGGATCAAGGACGGCCAGTTCAACGGCCACCTGGCCAAGGCCAAACCGGCCGGGATCCCCTTCGACCCCAACGCGTGACGGCCGTACCGCCCGCGGCTCCCGTGACGCCGCGACCCCCGCAACGGCCACCACGCTGGCGCTGGTGGTGACCGTACGTCACCACGGGTGCGGTTCGAGATGCGCTCCGGGTGTACTGCTGGTTCGCTGAAAGCCGCCCGGCGTCCCCCCACAGCGCCCAGGAGTGATCATGAGTGCAGGCGAGTCCCACGGCCGGTCCCGGCAGCTGCGCGACAAGGCGCAGGAACTCGACGATGCGGCGACCCGCTCGTCCGACCCCGACGAGAGCCGCCGACTGCGGGACAAGGCCCGCCGCCTGCGCGAGCAGAGCGAGCAGGAGCGCGTCATCGACGACCCGGGCATGGACCTGCGGTAGTCCCGGCCGGCCGCTTCCGGCGGCCGGGCTACGGGGTCACCGTGCTGCGGGGCTCCCGGACTCCGAGGCTCTCGGGCAACGGGGCCACAGGGCTCTCGGGCTACGGGGCCACGGCCGCCGCGGGGGCCTCGTCGAGCTCCCACGCGTGGCGCTTGAACTCGCGGGCGAAGTCGGCGTGGTCCTCCCACTGGCGGGCGATGCCGCGCAGCACGTCCCAGTGGTGCTCCACCGACTGGTCGATGACCCGGCGGACGGCCGGCTCGGCCGTCTCCCGCTGTGCGATGAGCCCCTTGGCCACCGAGGCCTCCAGGGCGGCGTTGCGCAGTGCGCGCAGGGCGCGGGAGGTGTCGTCCATCCCGAAGCCGTTCTCGCTGCCCGTCTCCTCGGCGAAGAGCGGGGTGAGCCGCGCCTCGATGAAGGCGGTGATCCGCTCGAAGTGGCGTACGTCCATCGGGGGCTCCATCTCGGGTCGCTGCGCTGTCCGGCGCGAACCGGGCCCGCACCGGCGATCATTATCCCGCAGCCGGGCACCCGCTCCGCTCCGGGGTGCGGGCACTAATCTGGCCCGCATGGACGAGCTGGACGAGCTGGGCGGCGTCGCAGTCATCGCGTTCGCCGATGGCCGGGCCTTCGAGGACTGGCTGGCCGGGCACCACACCCGGCACGAGGGCGTGTGGGTCAAGCTGGCGAAGAAGGCCTCCGGGATCGCTTCGGTCACCGCGGACGAGCTGGTCGACATCGGGCTGTGCTACGGCTGGATCTCCGGGCAGCGCCGGTCCCTGGACGAGCGGTACTACCTGCAGAAGTACGTGCCCCGCAGGCCCCGGAGCCTGTGGTCGCAGGTCAATGTCGACAAGGTGACCGAACTGACGGCCCTGGGGCGCATGCGCGAACCGGGCCTCACCGAGGTGCGCAAGGCGCAGGAGGACGGCGGCCGCTGGGCGGGGGCCTACGCCTCCCAGCGGACGGCGGAGGTGCCGGCCGACGTGACCGCGGCCCTGGCGCAGAACCCGGTGGCCCGGGCGGCCTTCGAGGCCCTGGACCGGACCGGGCGCTACCTCGTCGTCCTGCCCCTCCTCCAGGCCCTCACCCCGGAGACCCGGCGGGCCCGCCTGGAGCAGGCCGTACGCCTCCTGGCGCGGGGCGCCGCCGGCTGAGCTCCCGACCCGCCGGTGCTACCAGCGGAGCGGGAGGCGGCTCACCCCGTGCATCAGGCTGCCCGGCAGCCAGGCCGGCGGGCCGGCCTCCGGGTCCTCGGCCAGGTCGGGGAAGCGTTCGAGCAGGGAACGGATCGCGATGCGGCCCTCCAAGCGCGCCAGCGGGGCACCGATGCAGAAGTGGATCCCGTGGCCGAAGGCCAGGTGGCCCTGCGGGGCGCGGCTGATGTCGAACACGGCGGGGTCCGCGAAGCGGGCGGGGTCGCGGTCGGCGCCGGACAGGGAGACGAGCACGGTGGCCCCGGCCGGGATCGTGGCGCCGCCCACGTCCAGGGACTCGCGCGCGTAGCGGAACGTGGTGTGCTGCACGGGGCCGTCGTAGCGGAGCATCTCCTCGACCGCCCCGTCGAGGAGGCCGTCGAGGTCCCCGCGCAGTGCGGCCAGTTGTTCCGGGTGGGCGAGCAGGGCCCGTACGCCGTTGGAGATGAGGTTGACGGTGGTCTCGTGGCCCGCGACCAGCAGCAGGAAGGCCATCCCGATGACCTCGTCGCGGGACAGGGAGTCGCCGTCCTCGTCGCTGGTTCGGATCAGCGCGCTGAGCAGGTCCTCGCCGGGCTCCTTGGACTTGGCCTCGATGAGCTCGGCGAGATAGATCCCCAGCGCCCGGTACGCATCGGCGTTCGAGGCTGCCGAGGTGGGCGTGACGATCTCGTTGGACCAGTACCGGAACCGGGCCCGGTCCAGGTCGGGGACACCGAGCAGCTCGCAGATGACCGTCATCGGGAGCGGGAAGGCCAGCGAGTCGATCAGGTCCCCGCCGCGCTCCGGCCGGGCGGCCATCGCGTCGAGCAGCCCGTCGGTGATCTGCTGGACGCGCGTCCGCATGCCCTCCATCCGCCGTGCGGTGAACTCCCGTGCGACCAGGCGCCGCAGCCGGGTGTGGTGCGGGGGGTCGGATTCCAGCATGTTGGAGCTCATCGCACCGGCCTGGGCGTCCGGGAAATGGCCCGAGGTGCGCCAGTCCTTGGACAGGGCCGGGTGGTTGAGGGCGCGGCGCGCTTCCTCGTGCCCGACGATCATCCAGCTCGGCTCGGCCTCGTCCGCGGTGAGGAGGATCTCGTGGACGGGCCCCGCCGCGCGCATCCTCTCGTAGAACGCGTACGGGTCGGCATCGAACTCTTCCGCGCCGGCACTGATGTCCACTACTGGCATCGGACCACGGTACGCCCCCAGTTGGGGGACGGGTGAGGGCGGTTTCCGGACACTCCGGGGCAAGAGCCCGATCACGGTAGTCTGCGGCCTTCCATACGAAAGAGGGGGACGGCCATGACGACCGCATGCGAGGTAGTCCGAACGACGGTGGACGTCGTCACTCGGGACGGCACCGCCGATGCCTATCTGGTCCGGCCCGACGGCGCGGGCACGTACCCCGGGGTACTGCTGTACGTGAACGCCCTGGGGATCCGCCCGCACATCAAGTCGGTGGCGGACCGGATCGCGGCGGCCGGCTACGTCGTCCTGATGCCCAACCTCTTCTACCGCCACGGGCGCGCACCGGTGTTCGAGCTTCCGGAGTTCGTGGACTTCGGCAGGCAGTCGGAGCTCTTCGAACGGGTCGGCCCGGTCCTCGCATCGCTGACCGCCGAGCTGTCGATGCGCGACGCCGAGGCCTATCTGGAGCGGCTCGCGGACCTCCCGGAGGTCGCCGCCGGGCCGGTGGCGATCGTGGGGTACTGCCTGGGCGCCCGGCTGGCCCTGCTCACGGCGGGAACGTACCCGCAGCGGGTGGCCGCCGCGGCCGGCTTCCACGGCGGGTTCCTGGCCACGGACGCGGCGGACAGCCCCCACCTGGTGGCGCACCGGGTCACCGCCGAGCTGTACTTCGGCCACGCGGACCAGGACCCGACACTGCCGGCCGAGGAGATCGACCGGCTGGAGAAGACCCTCTCGGCGGCGGGCGTCCGCCACCGGGCCGAGGTCTACGAGGGCGCGGCGCACGGCTACACCCTGGCCGACACGAACTTCTACGACGCGGCCTCGGACGAGCGGCACTGGTCCGCGCTGTTCGCGCTGCTGGACCGGACATTCTGAGACGCGGGGGGCCGGGGTCGTGCCGGGGCCGCGGTTTCACGTGGGTGTGGGTCCAAGTGGGCGTGGGCCCCACAGGGCCAGGTCACCCGAACCGGGCAGGACGGGGGGCGAA
>NZ_JBHWMB010000029.1:77676-101148 GCF_042730015.1 Streptomyces sp. NPDC059957
TCCCCCCCATCCTGCCTCGTCCCTCTCCCTTCCCGATACGTTTTTTTTTCTTCTTTCTTCTTCTCCCCCCGCTCCTCCGCTTCCACCCCCCCCTTCTCCGGTCTCTCTCCCCCCCCCCCGCTGCCATGTGGCTGTGGCTCCAGTTGGCCGTGGCCCTACGGGGCCACGGTCACCGGCACTGGCCGGACCGGGGGCCGACGACGGTGGTCGCGGTGACGTGCGGCGCCGGTCCGTTCGCCTCGCAGCGCAGCGGCCCGAGGACACGGCGAGCGCGCCGTCGGCGAAGAGCGGACCGGTGACGCGGGCGTCCGATACGGAGAGCGCGCCGCCGGGCCGGACGGTGAGCGGGCCCCTCTGGCTTCCACCGGAGGCGATGCAGACCGATTCCCCGGCCGCCACGGTCAGCGGCCCGCAGTGGTCGTCCGTGATGCAGGGCCGGCTGAATCCGACGGTGATGTCGGTCGGTTCGCCGGTGGAGCTGCCCGTGTCGTCGGCGTCCGGGGTGTACGTGGCGCTGATCCGGTGGGTGCCGGGGCGCAGGGCGCTCGTGGTGAAGCGGGCCCGTCCCCGGTCGAGCACGAGGGTGGCCAGCGGGGTGGCCCCGTCCGAGAAGGTGACGGTGCCGCCCGGGGCGGCGGCCGGGTTCCTGGAGCCCGTCACGGTCGCGGTCAGGGCGACGGCGTGCCCGAACAGCGGTGTGGCGGTGTCCGCGGTGAGGGTGGTCGAGGTGCCGTAGCGGAAGGAGACGACGGCTTTGCCGTCGCCGCGCTGGACGCCCGACCGCAGGGAGGCCTCGGAGACACCGGACTCGGCCCCGGCCGCGTAGCCGCTGCCGCCACCGCCGCCCGCTCCGTAGAGGTTGCCGGGGTTGCCCCCGCCGGAGCCGCCGCCACCGCCCCGCCAGCCGCCGCCACCGTCTCCGCCGCCGTTGCCGCCGCGGCCGCCGTTGCCCCCGGTGCCCCCGGAGCCGGGGTTGAGCTGGCCGGTGTGCTGGTCGATGTCGCTCCCGTTGCCTCCCCCCGCACGCCGGTGCGCGGCCATGCCGCGAACGGGTTCGCGGTCGGGTCCGGGCGCCGCTGGACTCACCTGCGGATCAACCAGCACCCCGACGGCGGCATCGCGCGCCTGAGGGTGCACGGTGAGGTGCTGCCCGATCCGCGGTGGCTGGCCCTGCTCGGCACGGTGGATGTGGCCTGCGTGGTCAACGGCGGGGTCGTGGAGGAGGCCTCGGACGGGTTCCACTCCTCCCCCGGGAACACGATCATGCCGGGGCTGTCGCAGAAGCAGGACGACGGCTGGGAGACGCGTCGGCGCCGCGACAAGGGGAACGACTGGATCGCGTACCGGCTGGCCGGGCAGTGCGAGATCCGCGCGGTGGAGGTGGACACCGCGAACTTGAAGGGGAACGCGGCGGGCTGGGTGTCGCTGTCCGTCAAGGACGGTGTGGACGGCGCGTGGACGCAGGTCCTCCCGCGCACCCGGCTGGAGCCCGACAGCCCGCACCGGCTGCCGCTCGTCGCGCCGGTCCTGGCCACGCACGCCCGGATCGACGTGTACCCCGACGGCGGATTCGCCCGCCTGCGCCTGCACGGCCGGCTCACCGACGCCGGAGCGGCCGCGCTCACCGACCGCGCGGCGCGTGCGGCGCTCTGACGGGGAGGACGGCCGCTCCGGCGACCCGACCCGGGCCGGTGCCCGGGGCCATGACCATGGACTACTCGACGACGAGCTCGACGGGGATGTTGCCGCGCGTGGCCCGGGAGTAGGGGCAGACCTCGTGCGCCTGCTTGACCAGCAGGGTGCCGGTCTCGCCCATCAGGTTCTCGGGGAGTTCCACGCGCAGGACGACGGCCAGCCCGAAGCCCTCGCCGTCCTTGCCGATGGAGACCTCCGAGGTCACCGAGATCTCGCTGGTGTCGACCTTGGCCTGGCGGCCGACCAGCCCGAGGGCGCTGGCGAAGCAGGCGGCGTACCCGGCGGCGAAGAGCTGCTCGGGGTTGGTGCCCAGGCCGCTGCCACCGAGGGCCGGCGGCATGGCCAGCGCCAGGTCGATCTGACCGTCGGAGCTGACGGCGCGGCCTTCGCGGCCGTTGGCGGTGGCGACAGCGGTGTAGATCGCGTCCATCTCGGGGGTTCCTCTCACGGGGCGGAGGCGGGGCCGTCGAGCGACGACCTCGCCTCATCAATATGGCACACAATTAAGTTGTGCACAATTCAGTTGCCGACACGGCACCCCGGGTACACTTGCCCCCATGACCGAGCAACCGACCGACGCCCTCCCCGACCAGGACTTCCTGCGCCTCGACGGCCAGATCTGCTTCGCGCTCGGCGCGGCGAACCGCGCCTTCGGCGGGCTCTACCGCGTCGTCCTGAAGGACCTCGGGCTGACCTACCCCCAGTACCTGGTGATGCTGGTGCTGTGGGAGCACGGAGAGATGCCGGTCAAGCAGCTCGGGCAGCACCTGCGCCTCGACTCGGGCACGCTCTCCCCCCTCCTCAAGCGGCTGGAAGCGGCCGGCCTGCTCGCGCGCGAGCGCAGCACCGCCGACGAGCGGTCCGTGCACGTACGGCCCACCGAGGCCGGTACGGCCCTGCGCGCCCGGGCCGTCGAGGTGCCCCGGCGCATCGCGGTCGCGACCGGCTTCGAGCTCGGCGAGATCAAGGAGCTGCAGGACCGCCTGCGGCGGCTCACCGCCGCCCTGGACGCGGCGGTTCCGCCGGAGTAGGGCGTACGGCCCGTGCGGCGGAGGACACGTGGGGCCGCCACAGCGGGTGTTCGCGCCGCGCCCAGTCGGCGGCCACCGCGCCCGTGCGCATGCCGCGCCGGGCCTCCGGGTCGCGGACGGCCATCATGACGTGGCCCACGACGGCCACGGTCAGCGCGATGGCCAGCCAGTCGTGGACGAAGGTGGCCGCGGTCCGCCAGGGCAGCGGTGCCAGCCCGGTGAACCACATCAGCAGACCGGTGCCGAGCATCACGAGGGCCGCCCCGGCGCTCCAGCTCGCGTAGAGCTTCTGCCCGGCGTTGAACTTGCCCGCCGGGCGCGCGCCCGGCCGGTGGTCACGGCGCAGCGCGGAGCGCAGCCAGGTGCGGTCGTGCGGGCCGAAGCGGTTCAGCCGGCGCAGGTCCCCGCGGAAGGCCCGGGAGCCGAGCCCCAGCAGGGCGGGGGCCGGGATCAGCAGTCCGGACCACTCGTGGACGGTGACCACGAGGTGGCGGCGGCCGACCAGTTCGGCGAGGGGCGGCATGTAGAGGCAGGCGGCGCTCGCCAGACACACCCCGGTCAGGGTGGCGGTGGCCAGGTGGACCAGCCGTTCGGCGCGGCTGAAGCGGCCCACGCGGGCGGGGCGTCCGGCCGCGTCGTCCACGCCGGAGGCCGGCGGTCCGGCCGGGAGGTCAGACGGTCGGGGCATCGTCGCGTCCGTTCGACTTGCCGACCCAGGCGTCGACGTCGTAGCCGAGTTCCTCCCAGTAGCCGGGCTGCACGTCCCGGGTGAGGGTGATGCCCGACAGCCATTTCGCCGACTTGTAGAAGTACATGGGAGCCGCGTAGAGGCGGGCCGGACCGCCGTGGGCGTGGCTGAGGGGCTTGTCCTGCATGTTCAGCGCGACCATGACGTCCTCGCGGCGGGCCTGCGGGAGCGTGAGGCTCTCGGTGTAGGTGCCGTCGAAGCAGGTGAAGCGGATCGCACGGGCCTCGGGACGGACCCCGGCGGCGTCCAGGAGCCGGAAGAGCGGGACCCCCTCGAAGGGGGTTGCGGGAACCCGCCAGCCCGTCACGCACTGGACGTCGCGGACGATCCGGGTCTGCGGCAGGGCTCGCAGCGCGTCGAGGGTGTACGTGGCCGGGCGCTCGACCAGGCCGTCGACGGTCAGCCGGTAGTCGGCCGGTCCGCGTCGGGGGATGGAGGAGGCGACCGAGTAGTACCGGAACCCGCCGCCGCCCGGCAGCAGTCCCGTGAGCCCGGTGGGGTCCTTGTCGGCCGCCGCGCCCAGTACGGCGTCGACCCCTGACTGGAGCCTCGGCGCGAGGAGCAGGCCGAGGGCGCCGAGCCCCACCGTGCCCAGGACCAGCCGCCGGCCCACGGGGGCACCGCGGCCGTCGGGGTCGGGGTCGGGGTCGGGGTCGGGGGCACCGTCGACGTCGGGCGCGGGTTCCGGTTCTCTGCTCACGTGCCAACTCGACCATCCGCCGCACCCGTCGTCCAGAGTTGGCGGCCGCCCGTCAGACTTCCGTCAGACTTCCGCCGGGCTTTCCCCGGCCCTCCGCCACTCCTCCGGAGGCCCGGCGCCGAGCCGGGTTCCTCCTCCGCACGGCCGGTGACAGCCGTTCACTGCGCCGCCCGCACCTGCTCGGTCCACAGGTCCCGGAGCAGCAGGGCTGCCGGCATGCACGGCATGCACGGCAGGGCTAGCCTGGAAGCAACTTGATCACATCGCATTCCTTCATGGCCGCTGCCGCCCTGCTCCCTGGTGGGGCGCGGCTGAATTTCCGTACCGGCGGAGCCCGGACCCTAGGCGGGAGATTCACATGAAGAGCAGGAAAGAGACCAGGACCAGCCGTCTCGCGATATCCGCCGCCGCAACGTCTCTGCTGGCAGCAGGCATCATCTCACCCTCCACGGCCACTGCCCAGGAGCAGTACTTCTATGTGGTCAACCAGGGCACCAATATGGTGGCGGAGGTATTTGCCCACAACACCGCCGACGGAGCCGCGACAGTCCTGTGGACCAACTATGGCGGCGAGAGCGAGCAGTTCAGAATGGACTTCCACGACGATGGCTGGTTCACGCTGACCGCCAAACATTCCGGCAAATGCCTGGGACGCGCATACAGCAGCTCGAGCAGTTCGGTGATCCAGAAATCATGCCCGAGCTTGAACGAGGAAAAGGACCTCTGGAGAACCCAGGAAATACGGAAGACCGCGAGCGACTGCGCCAACGTCAACCAATGCTTCGGCGGTTCCCGTACCGTCCTCCAGAACAAGTACGGTGGCGGCCGGTTCTGTCTTGACGCAGCCAACGCAACAGCCCCGAAACCTCCTGGGGAGGGCGCCGGATTGCAGACCTGGACTTGTATCAAAAAGTTCGGCGACTGGAACGCCGTCAACCAGGACTGGCGGCTCGTGAAGACGCAGGACTGGGGATCCGGGCCTGTCGTACGTTGAGAGGGCCTGTCATACGTTGAGACCGCGGGTGTCGCACGGCCGTCCGGGCGGGCCCGCTCACGGCGGGCACCACCCGGACTCCGGGACTACGCCCCGCTCGCCTTGAGCATGTCCTCGCGCTCGACGAGCTTCACGCGCTCGCGGCCCTGCGGCTCGCCCAGCGCCTTCTCGGCGGCGTCGAGCTTGTACCAGCCCTCCCACGTGGTGAAGCGGACCTCCTTCTGCGCGAGGAAGGTCTCCACCGCCTCCGGCTCGGGAGCGGCCGGCGTCAGCAGGCGGCCGTCCGCGTGGTCGGCGAGCAGGTTCGCGACCGTCTCGTTGGCGTCGCCCTTGGTGTGGCCGATCAGGCCGATGGGCCCGCGGCGGATCCAGCCGGTGACGTACGTGGACGCCAGGTGCGCGCCGGCTTCGATGACGCGGCCGCCCTCGTCCGGGACCGTGCCGGAGTCGACGTCCCACGGCAGCTTGGGCAGCTCGTCGGAGAGGTAGCCGACGGCGCGGTAGACGGACTGGACGTCCCAGTCGGTGAAGGCGCCGGTGCCCTTGACGTTGCCGGTGCCGTCCAGCTCGGTGCGCTCGGTGCGCAGCCCGACGACCTTGCCGTCCTCGCCGAGGATCTCGGTGGGCGACTCGAAGAAGTGCAGGAAGAGCTTGTGGGGGCGCTCGCCTATGTCGCGGATCGCCCAGTTCTCCAGGGTCTTGGCGACCATGTCCGCCTGCTTGTTGGAGCGGCGGGTGGTGATCGAACCCTCGTCGTAGTCGATGTCCTCGGGGTTGACGATGACCTCGATGTTCGGCGAGTGGTCCAGCTCGCGCAGCTCCATCGGGCTGAACTTGGCCTGCGCGGGGCCGCGGCGTCCGAAGACGTGGACCTCGAGGGCCTTGTTGGCCTTGATGCCGTCGTAGACGTTCGCCGGGATCTCCGTCGGCAGCAGCTCGTCGGCGGTCTTGGCGAGGATCCGGGCCACGTCGAGGGCCACGTTGCCGACGCCGAGGACGGCGACCTTCTCGGCCTCCAGCGGCCAGGTGCGCGGCACGTCGGGGTGGCCGTCGTACCAGGAGACGAAGTCGGCGGCGCCGTAGGAGCCGTCGAGGTCGACGCCCGGGATGGTGAGCGCGCGGTCCGCGGTGGCGCCGGTGGAGAAGATCACGGCGTCGTAGAAGGAGCGCAGCTCGTCCAGGCCGATGTCGTTCGGGTAGTCGACATTGCCGAAGAGGCGGACCTGCGGCTTGTCGAGCACCTGGTGCAGGGCGGTGATGATGCCCTTGATGCGGGGGTGGTCGGGAGCGACGCCGTAGCGGATCAGGCCGAAGGGGGCCGGCATCCGTTCGAAGATGTCGATGGACACACCCGGCTCGACGGCCGCCTCGGACTTCAGCAAGGCGTCGGCGGCGTAGATGCCGGCGGGGCCGGCACCGACGATTGCTACCCGCAGGGGGCGAGGCATGGCTGGGTTCCCTTCGAACGACGAAAGACTCGATCAAGGGAACCCTAAGCTAAGGGCAGCCTAACCCGGCACCCGCCCCTGGGTTATGCCCCTATAACTCTCGCTTATGGCTTCCCTAAGCCATGCTTGGGGCATCCGACGGCATCCGACGGCGTCCGGTCGGCGCCCCGGAGGCAGCGGGAGGGCGGTGCAGGACGGTGAAGGGCGGCGGGAAACGGCCGGCACCCCGTGATACCCATGGGCCGCATGGACACCGTCCCCGCCCGACCAGAGACCTCGCGTGCCCGCCGCCCCCTCCTCTTCCTCGACGTCGACGGCCCGCTGATCCCGTTCGGCTCCCCGCACGGGCACCCGGTCTACGAGGCTCCGGGCGCGGCCGACGCGGCCGGCGGCCATCCCCTCCTCTCCCGGGTCGATCCGGGACTGGGCCCCCGGCTCGCCGCGCTGCCGTGCGAGCTGGTGTGGGCGACGACCTGGGGCGAGGACGCGAACCTGTGCCTCGGCCCGCGGCTCGGGCTGCCGGACCTGCCGGTGGTGGAGTGGCCCGAGCCCTGCGACGCGGACGGCACGGGCGGGACGCACTGGAAGACCGCCGGCCTCGTGGCCCGGGCGGCGGGCCGGCCTTTCGTGTGGATCGACGACGAGATCGGCGACGCGGACCGCCGGTGGGTGTCCGCCCACCACCCCGGCCCGGCCCTCCTCCACCGGGTCGACCCCCGGATCGGCCTCGGGGACGCCGACTTCGCCGTCCTGGAGGCGTGGCTGCGCGCCCACGGCGCCTGAGCCCGGCGGGCGTTCGCCGTCCGCCGGGCCAACGAGCCTGGCTTCGGGCCCCGTCCGGCATGGGTAGTCTTCCCGGGACACAGTGGGCGGCGGGGTTCGGGGTGGGGTCATGGGGCGTCAGATGCGTGTGCCCGGTGCGGTACTGGCGGCCGTACTGCTGCTGACCGCCGCCGGCTGTTCCGGGGCGGGCGGCGGGGCCGGGGCCGATCCCGGCGACGACCCGAAGCCGGGCGGCACCACGTCAGCCCCCGCCACCGCCCCGACTCCCTCAGCTCCCGCCGACGGGAAGCCCCCCTCCGGCGACGTGCTCCCCGGCATGGTCGGTGCCTCCGTGGCCCGTACCCAGCTGGCCGCGCTGAAGGTGGCGCGGCCGGGAACCATGTCCGGCTACAGCCGGGACAAGTTCACGCACTGGGCGGAGCAGGGCGAGAAGTGCGACACCCGTGAAGTCGTCCTCCAGCGGGACGGCGCGAACGTCTCCCGGGACTCCCAGTGCAAGGCCGTGTCCGGGACCTGGAAGAGCCTGTACGACGAGGTGGTCGTCACCGAGGCTTCGAAGATCGACATCGACCACATGGTGCCCCTCGCCGAAGGCTGGCGTTCCGGCGCGGCCGGCTGGGACGCCGCGAAGCGCAAGGCCTTCGCGAACGATCTGACCCGCCCTCAACTGCTCGCGGTGACGGCCTCCTCGAACCGTTCGAAGGGCGACCAGAGTCCCGACCAGTGGCAGCCGCCGTCGAAGGCGTCCTGGTGCCAGTACGGGCGGGCCTGGACCACCGTCAAGTCCGTGTACGGCCTGACCGTCACCGAGCCCGAGAAGAAGATGCTCTCCTCCATGCTGGACACCTGCGCGGCCTGACGCCGCCGACCCCGGGACCCGTCGCCCCGGTACCACTCACCCCTGGACCGGTCGTCCCTGAACCGCGGTCGCCCCTGAACCGTTCAGCCCAGGACGGCGATGCCCAGGGGACGCGATCCCGCCGCGAGCCGGCGGCTGTTGCCGCTGTCGAGGTCCACGACCGTGATGCCGTTCCAGTAGCCGTCGCGGGTGTAGCCCCCGGTGACGTAGGCCGTCCGCCCGTCCCGGGAGACGGCCACGTCCTCGTGCGGCCCGTCCAGCGGGTACACCCGCTCCGAGCCGTCCGGGGAACGGACCGTGAGTGAGGGACCCTTGCCCTTGCCCGGTTCCACCGCCCCCGTCCCGACCACCAGCAGCCGGCCGTCCGCCGTGACCGCGGCCCCGTGCTGATGGGTGTCGGCGGTCATCTCCTCCACCGTGGTGCGGCCCGTCTTCGGATCCACCACCGCGAGCCGCTCGCCCTCGAAGGGGAGCAGCAGCATCCCGTCCGACGGCCGAACGACCGCGTAGTGCGGTTTCAGCCAGGAGGCGAGGCCGCCCTCCGTCCCGTACGGGGCGACCTCGATGCGGCGCGGCCGCATCGATCCCTCGGACAGCACGGGCGGCACGGGCACCACGGTGACGTCGAAGGAGTCGTGTCCGGTGACGTACACCTGCGAGCCGTCGCGCGAGACGTCCACGTCGAAGGGCCGCCGGCCCACCGGGACCACCGCCGTGACCTCGCTCTTCGCCGTGTCGATGACCTCCAGGACGCCGGTGGCCCCGGGCACGTTGACCCCGACGTAGGCGTGCGCGCCGTCGGGCGAGAGCGCGATGCCCATGCCACCGCCCCGGTACTCGCCGCCGGTCACGGGCCCGGTCCCGGTGGTGCGGTACGGGATCAGGGCCAGCCGGGTCCGCGTCGGCGTGTCCACGACGGCGACCCCCTCGGCCGTGGCCACCCAGGCCCGGCCGTCCGCGCCGACCGCCAGGCCGTACGGGGCCCTGCCGACCGCCACCGAGCCGACCGCGCCGCGCTCCGGATCCACGAAGGTGACGGTGTCGGCCCCGAAGTCGGCGACCAGGAGGGTGCCGCCCGGAGTGGTCGCCGCGGTCGGGAGCGGGGAGGCCGCGGGGGCGGCGGCCCGCGGTGCGTCGGGGGTGGAGCAGGCCCCGAGCAGCAGGGCTCCGGCGAGGGCCGCCAGGGCGGTACGGGTTCCCCGTACGCGGCGGCGGAGATGCGGGCGGTCGTGCTGCGGCATGGGCGGGGCCCCTCTCGGTTCCGGGGGCGGGGCCGGTGGTGCGCCCGCTCCCCCGTACCCATCCTCACCTCGCCGGGCGGCCGGCCGTTCGCCCCGGCGGCCGACGGCGGGGTCGGCCGATCGGTCGATGCGGGAACGCGCCGGGCAGGGGTGACCGGCCGGGGTGGCTCAGCCCTCGTACTCGGTCAGGTCGATGCCGTGCAGGTTGAGGAGCGAGCCGGTCTCCGGGTGGTTGATGTCCTTCTCGGCGGTCATCCCCAGCTTGCGGATCACGTTCTCGGACTCGTCGTTGCCCGCCCGGTTGATGGCGACGACCCGGTCGAGACCCCGCTCCTGGAGGGCGAACTCCAGGGTGGCGTGCGCGGCCTCGGAGCCGTAGCCCTGCCCCCAGTAGGAGCGGCCGAGCCGCCAGGTGATCTCGGCCGCCGGCAGCACCTCGGGCAGCCACCACGGCATGGAGAGCCCCACGGCTCCGATCAGCTCACCGGAGGCCAGCAGCTCCACGGCGAAGATCCCGAAGCCCTCCTCGTCCCACTCGTCCTCCCACCGCTCGATGGTCTCGGCGGTCTCCTCCAGGTCGAGGGTCTCGCCGTCGCCGATCCAGCGCATCACCTCGGGGTCGGCGTTGATCTCCGACAGGGGGACGAGGTCGTCCTCGGACCAGCGGCGGAGGAGGAGGCGGGGGGTACGGATCTCGGTCATGAGTCCCATCCTGCCGAACCCTCCGGACATCGGGTAATCGGGTCCCCCAGAGGCCCCCTCACCCCTCCGGCTCACCCCTCCGGCTCACCCCTCCGGCTCACCCCTCCGGGACGGTGATCGCGTCGAGCTGCGCCCTCAGGTGGACGTGCGAGTCGACGGGCTCGTGCGCGATCCGGCCCAGCGGCGCCGGGAGCGATTCCACGCGGGTGTGCGGATCGCACTCGTAGAAGTAGACCAGCGAGATCAGCTCCTCGGTGGGCACGTCGGCGGGCGGCGGCAGGACCCGGTGGCGGCCCGCCCTCCAGCGGTCGCCCGTCCAGCGCGCCATCAGGTCTCCGATGTTCACGGTGAGCGCGGCCGGATCGTACGGGGCGTCCTGCCAGCCCTCGGCGTCGGTGTGGATCTGGAGTCCGCCCGCGCCCTGCTGGCGGTCGAGGACGGTGACGGTGCCGAAGTCGGTGTGCGCGCCGATGCGGAACTGGCCGGGCAGCGGCGGGCCGAGGATCTCGGTGCCGGGGTACCAGTTGAGGTTGAACCCCCAGGTGGGATGGCGGGTGTGCCGGGTGAAGTGGTCCGCCTCCAGGCCGAGCGCGGCCGCCAGCAGCTCCAGCAGCTCGTCGGAGAGGGCACGCATCGCGGACAGGTACTCCGTCACCGGCCCGTGCAGCGCGGGCACTTCTGCGGGCCACGCGTTCGGCCGGAACCACTCGGCGTCCACCGAGGCGATCCCGGTCGGCTCCTCCGCCGCGAAGGACCAGGACTCCTTGAGGTCGGGCGGGGAGGCCGCGCCCTCCGCATAACTGTTGGCCTCGGCGCCCGGGCCGAGCCAGCCGCGGCCGCCGACCGGCACGGCGTACGGGGCCTTGGCGGCGGCCGGTAGCCGGAAGAAGGTGCGCGCCGCCTCCCGGATCCGCCCCGGCAGCTCCGGGTCCACTCCGTGTCCGGTCACCAGCAGGAACCCGGCCGCCCGGAGCGCCTCGTCGACGCGGGAGGCGACCTGCCGGCGGGCTTCGGGCCCGCCGGAGCGCCACGGGCCGAGATCGATCACGGGGACCTGCGAACTCACCATGCGGAACCTGCTCTCCGGGCCGGGGGCCCGGCGGGGACCTGGCGCAGCTCGGCCCCGGAGCCCCGTAGGACGTACCGGACCAGGCCCTCCCCTGTACCGGCCTCGGTGAAACCGGCCCGCCGCAGCACCGCCTGGGAGGGGACGTTGTCCTCGTCCGTCGTGGCGTCCAGCCGGGTGAAGCCCGGCCGTCCGAAGGCCCAGGCCGACAGTGCCTTCAGCGCCTCGGTGGCGTAGCCGTTGCCGCGTGCCGAGGGGACCAGGTCGTAGCCGACCTCGGAGCTCCCGTCCGCGTCCGGGGCGGCATGGAAGCCCATGCCGCCGATG
The DNA here is from genome assembly GCF_042730015.1 of Streptomyces sp. NPDC059957. Taxonomy (NCBI): domain Bacteria; kingdom Bacillati; phylum Actinomycetota; class Actinomycetes; order Kitasatosporales; family Streptomycetaceae; genus Streptomyces; species Streptomyces sp. NPDC059957. The sequence continues at coordinate 89,271 of NZ_JBHWMB010000029.1, forward strand.
GCCTTGCGGTCGCTCGTGCGGACGATGACGTACGGTCCCCAGCCCGCCCGGTAGGTCCCCGCCTCGCGCGCCCTCGTCACGATCCCCCCGGCGTCCCGGGTGTCGTCGGCGGGTCCGTCCTCGACCCAGGCGAAGCCGCCGGTGCCGCCGGCTTGCAGGTCGTCCGCCACCGCCGGGGACATGGGGCAGAGCAGGAGGCGCTCGGTTCTGACAGGCTCGGCGTACCAGCGCCAGGTCGTCTGTCGGGCCAGTCCGGGGAGTTCGCCCCGGCCCGTCGCCCAGAGCAGGGTCCGCCAGGCCTCGTGGCCGCGCGGAACGTGCGGGAAGAGCCGGTCCAGGACCCCTTCGGCGAGTACGGGATCCGGCTCCCAGCCGTGGACCCCGAGTCCGCCGAGGATGTCGTGGGTGTGCAGCAAGGTCTCCACGACGCCCATCGCCGCGAACCCGTCCGCGCCCGCGGAGCCGTACGGGTGCCACGCACGCGCACCGGGACCGGCGAGGGCCACGGCGGCCGACAGGAACCCGCCGGACGCCTCGATCATGTCGAGGAGGCCGGCCGGGCCGGTCCCCTCGTCGGCCGCTATCCTCAAGGGAACGTACGCGTCGGCCGCGCGGACCGTGAGCTGGGCGGCGTAGGCCGTGAAGTCCTCGGCCACGTGGACGACGGTGTCGCGGCAGCTCCACTCCAAACCGGCGGCGGGAACGTCCCAGTCCAGGTGCGCCACATCCCGCAGTGCCCTCGTGGTGAGCGACACGGCCGCGTCGACGTCCTTGGAATTCATGATCCTCATGGGCGGCACCCTAGGCCTCCGTCCAGGTGCCGCCAAGGGGATATCCGTGCCCCACGGCCGGTGGTCCCGGTGGCGCGCCTGCGGGCCACGACCGGGGCCGGGGCGCTACTGCTTGTGCTGGGACGGCGCGCTGACCGCGCCCCGGTGAAGGGCGGAGCAAAACGGTGGAGATTTCGACGAGGGACGTCTTCGGGGCGCCGTGCTGGGTGAGCCTGATGGCCCGGGATCTCGGCGCGGCGCAGCGGTTCTACGGTGAGGTCGCGGGCTGGCGGTTCCGGCCCGCGCGGCTCGGCGAGGCCTTCACCGTGGCCGAGCTCGACGGGATGCCGGTGGCCGGCATCGGGGCGCTGGCCGGGGATCTCGCGGTGGCCGTGGCCTGGACCCCGTACTTCGCGGTCGACGACGCCGACGTGGCGGTGGACCGGATCCGGGAGCGCAGCGGCACGATCGCGGTCGGCCCGGTCTCCTTCGAGTCGGGTGGCCGCGGGGCGCTGGTGGCGGACCGCGACGGGGCGGTGTTCGGGATCTGGGAGGGCCAGGTCTCCTCGGGCTGGCGGGTCGGTACGGGACAGGCACCGGCGTGGCTGGAGCTGCGCACCCGGGACGCCTTCGAGTCGGCGATCTTCTACGGGGAGGTGCTGGAGTGGGCCACCGGCCGCGCCGGGTGCTGCGAGGTCGCGTACGAGGAGGACCGCGTCGTGCTCCGCCAGGACGGGGAGCCGGTGGCGCGCCTCGACAGCGGTCCCGTGGAGCCGGGTTCCTACAGTCCGTACACCCGGCCGCGCTGGCACGTGCACTTCCGGGTGCCCGCGCTGGAGCCTGCGGTGGAGGCGGCGGTGGCGCTGGGCGGCCGCACGGTGTCCGAGCCCGAGTCGAGCGCGACCGAGCGGTGGGTGTCGCTGCGCGATCCGGACGGGGCGCTCTTCACCCTCACCTCGTCGCGGACGGACGGCGGGACTGGCGGCGGGACGGACGACGGAACTGACGGCGACTGACGGTTCCGCCGGGGCCTGCCGGTTCTGTCGTGGCTGCCCTGCCGCATCTACCCGGTCTGCGGAGTCCGGCGGGTCCGGGTCCAGTCGATGAGCTCGGCCTCGGACCAGGTGTTGACGACCCGGTCGGCCGTCACCCCGCATTCCAGGGCGCGTTCGCAGCCGAGGGTCTGCCAGTCGAGCTGTCCCGGGGCGTGCGCGTCGGTGTCGATCGCGAAGAGGGTGCCCGCGGCCACGGCGAGCCGGAGCAGCCGGCGCGGCGGGTCGAGCCGCTCGGGCCGGCTGTTGATCTCCACGGCGGCGCCCGACTCGGCGCAGGCCGCGAAGACGGCCTCGGCGTCGAACTCCGACTCAGGCCGGGTCTTGCCCGTGACCAGCCGCCCGGTGCAGTGGCCGAGGACGTCGAGGTGCGGGTTGCGCACGGCGGCGACCATCCGCCTGGTCATGGCGCGGGCGTCCATCCGGAGCTTGGAGTGGACCGAGCCGACCACCAGGTCAACCTCGGCCAGGAGTTCCGGCTCCTGGTCCAGCGAGCCGTCGTCGAGGATGTCGCACTCGATGCCGGTGAGCAGCCGGAACGGGGCCCAGGTCGCGTTGAGTTCGGCGACGGCGCGCAGTTGCTCCCGCAGCCGTTCCGGGGAGAGCCCCCGGGCCACGGTCAGGCGCGGCGAGTGGTCGGTGAGCACCGCCCAGTCGTGCCCGAGGGCGGCGGCCGCCCGGGCCATGGACTCGATGGGGCTGCCGCCGTCCGACCAGTCGGAGTGCAGGTGGCAGTCGCCGCGCAGGGCGGCGCGCAGGGCGAGGGCCCCGGGGCTGGGCGGCGGGCCCACGGGGTGGGCGGCGGCCTTCTCCTCCAGCCCCCGCAAGTACGCGGGGATCGTTCCGCCGAGGGCTTCGCGGACGACCTGGGCGGTTTTCGGGCCGATGCCCTTGACCGCTTCGAGGGTGCCGGCACCGACCCGTTCGGCCAGCTCGCCCTCGTCCATCCGTCCGATGGCGGCGGCCGCCGTACGGAAGGCCTGGACCCGGTAGGTCGGCTCCTGGGCGCGTTCCAGCAGGAAGGCGATCCGGTCCAGCGCGGCCACCGGGTCCATCGCGTGTCTCCCTCCGCGAGAAGACGGCCGGCGGAGAGGGGGCCCGGGTCGGTGACCCGCGCCCCCTCTCCCCCCGGGTCAGGCGCCGTCGGCCGGGTCGGCCGCCGGACGGTACTGCAGGGCCAGGCCGGCGAGTACGGCGCCGACCGCCGCGCTCAGCACCGCGGTGATGCCGGCCCACTCAAGGGTGCCGCCGACCGCTCCCCCGAGCGGGTCGAAGCCCGCGACGCCGCCGATCACGTGGAGCCCGGCCACGCCGAGCGCGACCACCGCGCCGGCCCGCCACGCGCCGGCCGTGTCCCGTACCACCAGCAGGGCGCCGGCGGTCAGGCAGAGCAGGGTGACGGCCAGGGCGAGCAGCCCGCCGGTGTCGCCGGAGGCGAGGGCCGCCAGATCTCCGGGGACGTGCAGCGCACCGCAGAGGAGCAGGGCGAGCGCCACCGGCCAGCGCAGTATGTGGCGCAGCGCTCCCTTGCCCGGCCCCGCCGTGCCCCGGGCCGGGGACGGGCCCCGGGCCGCGGCCTGGGCCTGCGGTGCGGGCGGGTGGACGGCGGTCCGTACCCGGTCCGCGGGCTCGGGGCGGTGCTGCGGGGGCTGTTCGCCGGTGCCGAGGATGCTGACGAGCAGGGCCACGTCCTCGATGGGCCGCCCGAGGGCGGCGGCCCGCAGCGCGATGTCGGTTTCGACCCGCTCGTGCGGGGGCTCGCCCAGCAGGGTCACCATCTCGCGGACCTCGTGGACGGGCCGGGCCACGGCGGCAGCGCGCAGCGCCGCGTGGCCGGGGTTGGGGACCTGTCCGGATTCCTTGAGGAGGTTCACCAGGTCGGTGACCTCCCGGACCGGGCGGCCGGTGGCGGCGGTCTCCAGGACGGTGCGGGCGGTCGCTCCTGCGGCCCGGGGTCCGGGGTCCGGGCCGGGTGCGGCCCCTGCCCCTGCCCCTGCCCCTGCCCCTGCCCCTGCACCGTCCTGGGCCTCGGGAGCGATCCCGGACTCGGGCCCGGAGGCGGGCTCGGGGCCGAAGTCGAGGTTGTCCGTGCCGGGTGCCTGCGGCCGGATGTCCGTGGTGTCGGGGAGCCCGCGCGGTTCTTCGTACTCCGTCGCGGCGAGCGTGATCGGGTCATTCATGGAAAGCTCCGTTCGCCGACGCGCGGGTCTACACATCGCGCGCCGGTCATCGTGCGTCATGGGAAGCGCACGCTTTGTTACATTCAGCGGCACCCGGCCGCGCTGCGCCATTCGGGGCGGGCAAACGGGGGTCCCCCGCGGTGCCGCGGGCCCGGTCGGCGCCCGCCGTGGGCATGGTGGGGGCATGAAGGGTACGGAGGTACTGGCCGACGCGTTCGGCCGGATCCGGGAAGTGGTGCACGAGGCGGTCGAGGGGCTGGAGCCCGGACAGCTGAACGCACGGATCGATCCCGGTGCGAACTCGATCACCTGGCTCGTCTGGCACCTGACCCGGGTCCAGGACGACCACGTGGCGGATGCGGCCGGCTGGGAACAGGTCTGGCACGCGCAGGGCTGGGACGAGCGGTTCGGGCTCCCGCTGCCACCCGGATCGACGGGCTACGGGCACACGGCCGACGAGGCCGGCTCCGTCCGGGTCGACTCGCAGGAGCTGCTGCTGGGGTACGTCGACGCGGTCCACGCGCAGACCGGGCGGTTCCTTCAGGGGCTGTCCGCCGCCGACCTGGACCGGGTCGTCGACGAGCGGTGGGACCCGCCGGTGACCCTCGGGGTGCGGCTGGTCAGCGTGATCGGCGACGACCTCCAGCACGCGGGGCAGGCGGCCTTCGTCCGGGGCGTGCTGACGAGGGGCCGCTGATGGTGTCCGCGGGAGCCCTGCTGCTGACCCTCCTCCTCACGGCCGCCACCCCCACCGCCACGGCCTGGGCCGACCCGTTCCCCGGCCCCGTGATCTGGGCCGGCTCCGCGGCGCTCGGCGGAGCCCGGGCCGACGGGACGGACCACCGCTCGGGCGCGGGTGTCGGCACCGGCACCGGCACCGGCACCGGCACCGCCGAACGGCCCGTCGTCGAGACCGACCGGGGCGCGGTGCGCGGGCGGGAGGCCGCCGGGTACCGCACCTTCGAGGGCATCCCGTACGCCGCCCCGCCGACCGGGCCGCTGCGCTGGCGGCTCCCGGAGCCCACCGCGCGCTGGACGGGCGTACGGGACGCGGGTGCGCCCGGGGCCCGTTGCGTGCAGCTGCCCGCGGTGGGACCGGGTGGCCCGAGCGGCTCGGAGGACTGCCTGTTCCTCAACGTCACGACCCCGGAGCCGGCCTCCCCGCATCCGGCCTCCCCGGACCCGGCGGCCTCGCGCACCTCCGGCCGTCCCGTCATGGTCTGGTTCCACGGGGGCGGGTTCATGAACGGTGCCGGGGACCTGTACCGGCCCGGCCGGCTGGCGTCGGCGGGCGGGGCCGTGGTCGTCACGGTCAACTACCGGCTCGGGATCTTCGGGCTGTTCGGGCATCCCGCGCTCCACGGCGCCCCCGCCTTCGCGCTCGCCGACCAGCAGGCGGCCCTGCGCTGGGTGCGGGCCAACGCCGCCCGCTTCGGCGGCGATCCCGGCAACGTCACCGTCTTCGGCGAGTCCGCCGGAGCCCTGAGCGTCTGCCTGCACCTCACCTCCCCCGCCTCGGCCGGCCTGTTCCACCGGGCGATCGTGCAGAGCGGCTCCTGCTCGCTCACCGTGCCCCCGCACTCGTGGCTCCCGACGATGCCCGCCTACGAGCCGTTCGTGCCGGAGCCCCGCACCGTGGCCCAGGGGGCCGCCGCGGCGGCCCGGCTCGGCTGCGGCCGGCGAGAGGACGAAGAGGTGCTGGGGTGCCTGCGCCGGCTCGCGCCCAAGGCCCTGGCGACACCCGAACTCATGACGCTCTTCTCCGCGGTGTCCTACGGCACCCCGCTGCTCCCCACCGAGCCCCGACGGGCCCTGGAACGCGGGGAGTTCCACCGTGTCCCGGTGATGCAGGGCTCGACCCGCGACGAGATGCGGATCTTCCTCGGGCAGACACTGGCCGCCCACCCGGTCGCCGATCCGCAGGCCTACCGGTCGCGGCTGCGTGCCGCGTTCGGGGCGCGGGCCGGACTCGTCGAGGCCGCCTATCCGGTGACGGCCCATCCGACGCCCGCGCTGGCCTTCGCCGCCGTGCTGACGGACGCCTCCTTCGTCTGCCCGCAGCTGCGGGACAGCCGTGCGCTGGCGCGGCACGTGCCGACGTACGACTACGGGTTCGACGACCGCCGCGCACCGGACTTCACCGGGCTGCCACCGGTGCCGGGCTTCCCGTACGGGGCCTCGCACGGCTCCGAACTGCCGTACCTCTTCGACACCGGGCTCCCGATGAGCGCCGCGCAGGGGGTGCTCGCGGACCGGATGACCGGCTACTGGACCCGGTTCGCGGCGACCGGCGACCCCAACACCCCCGGGACGGGGCCGTGGTGGCCGCGCTCCCCCGCCGTACTGTCCCTGGCGCCGGAGCACTCGGGCGACATCCGCCCCGTGGACGCGGCGGCCCGGCACCACTGCCGGCTGTGGGACTCCGCAGGACAGACCCTCGATCTCGAAAGGGCGGGCTCGTGACCGGTTTGACCGAGGTCCTCCAGCCGTACGTGGACGACAAGACCCTGCCGGGGGCGGTGGCCCTGGTGGACCGGGGCGACGGCGAGGGGCCCGAAGTCGCCGCCGTGGGCAGCGCGGACACCGGGGGCGAGGCCCCGATGGTCCGCGACTCGATCTTCCGGATCGCCTCGCTCACCAAACCGGTCACGGCGGCGGCGGTCATGATGCTGGTGGAGGACGGCCGGTTCGCACTCACCGACGCGGTCGCCCCCTGGCTGCCGGAGATCGCCGCACCGATGGTCGTACGGACGCCCGCGAGCCCGGTCGACGACGTGGTCCCGGCGAAGCGGCCGGTGACGGTGGCCGACCTGATGACCTTCCGCGCGGGGTGGGGCTTTCCCTCCGACTTCTCGCTGCCGGCGGTCGCACCGCTCTTCGGCGAGCTGCGCCAGGGCCCGCCCCGGCCGCAGGAGGTCGCGGGGCCGGACGAGTGGATGGCCGCGCTGGGCCGGATCCCGATGCTGCACCAGCCGGGCGATGCCTGGCTGTACAACACCTGCTCGGATGTGCTGGGGGTGCTGATCGCCCGGGTGGCGGGGTGCTCGCTGCCGGAGTTCCTGGCGGAGCGGATCTTCGAGCCGCTGGACATGCCCGACACCGGCTTCTCCGTGCCGGCGGGGCAGTCGGGACGGTTCACGCACTCCTACCGGCCCGGCGCGGACGGGGGCCTCGACCTCGTGGACGCCCCCGACGGGCAGTGGAGCGCCGTGCCCGCCTTCCCTTCCGGGGCGGGCGGGCTGGTCTCCACGGCGGACGACTACCACCGCTTCGCCCGGATGCTGCTCGACGGGGGCGGCCCCTTGCTGTCGGCCGATTCGGTGCGGCGGATGACCACCGACTGGCTGACCCCGGCCCAGCGGGCCGGGGCCGAGATGTTCCTGGACGGCCAGGGCTGGGGGTTCGGCGGGTCGGTCGACGTCACGCCGGCCGGCCCGTGGAACGTGCCCGGCCGCTACGGCTGGATCGGCGGCACCGGCACCACCGCCCACATCGTCCCCTCGACGGGGGCCGTCACCATCCTGCTGACCCAGCGGGAGCTGACCGGCCCGTCGCCGATGCCGGAGACGATGCGCGCGGTGTGGGCGTACGCGGCAGCCGGCCGGCAGGCCGCGTAGGCCCCCCTGCTCGCCCTCAGTGGTTCTCGGTCGGCCTCAGGTCGCGCGGGATCAGCGTCCACGTGGTCGCCGCGGCGGCGATCGCGAGGACGCCGGCCATCAGGAACGCCGGGGTGATCGCGAGGGTGTAGGCCTGCGAGGCGGCGTCGAGCAGGGTCCGGCCGACGCCGCCGCCGAGCAGTTCGGCGGTGTGGGCGGCCTCGCCCACGGAGTCCCGTACGGCGGCCAGCGTGGTGGAGTCCAGGTCCAGGGCGGGGAGGTTGCCGCGGTAGAGCATGGCGGCGGTGGAGCCGAGGATGGCGACGCCCATGGCCGAGCCGAGTTCGTAGCAGGTCTCCTCGATGGCCGCGGCGCTGGAGACCTGGTCGGCCGGGGCCGCGGAGATGAGGGTCACCGAGGCGACGGTGGTGGCGATGCCCGCGCCGACGCCCATGATGGTCAGCGCCGCGGCGATGGCGGGGTAGCCGAGGCCGGTGAACTGCTGGAGGGTCCAGGGCAGGGCCATGCCCGTCGCGAGGACCACCAGGCCGCCGCCGAGGACGTGGCGGATCGCGAAGCGCTGCATGAGGGTCGGGGCGACCATCGAGGCGCAGATCAGCGCGAGCGGGGCGGGCAGCAGGCGCAGGCCGGCCTCCAGCGGGGTGTACCCCTGGCCGTACTGGAACCACTGGGTGACCAGGAACAGGATCGCGCCCATGCCCACCATGGGCAGGAAGATCGCGGTGGCGGCCACGCTGAAGGCGGGCTTGGTGAAGAGCCGGACCTGGAGCAGCGGGTTGTCCACGCGGAGCTGGCGGCGGACGAACAGGGTCAGCGCGACGGCGGCGAGGACCAGCAGGGCCCAGGGCAGCGGGTCGGCGACACCGCTCTTGCCGAGCTGCTTGATGCCGCCCGCGAGGGCGAGCATGCCGACGATCGACTGGCCGACGCCGGTCCAGTCCCACTTTCCGGTGGAGCGCGGGGAGCGGGATTCGGGGAGGTAGCGCAGGCCGGCCGCGACGATCACCGCTGCGACGGGGAGGTTGAGGAGGAAGGCGGAGTGCCAGCCGTAGTCCTGGACGAGCAGGCCGCCGACAACGGGGCCGAAGGCCATGCCGCCGCCGAACACGGCGGCCCAGACGGCGAGGGCGAAGGCGCGTTCCTTGGCGTCGGTGAAGACGCTGCGCAGGATCGACAGGGTGGAGGGCATGATCGCGGCGCCGCCGACGCCGAGGAGGGCGCGGGCTGCGATGACGTGCCAGGCCTCGGTGGAGAAGACGGCGATGAGCGAGGCGAGGGCGAAGATGCCGAAGCCCGCCATGAGCAGCCGCTTGCGGCCCCAGCGGTCGCCGAGGGCGCCCGCGGTGACCAGCAGCCCGGAGAGGGCGAGGGCGTAGATGTCGATGATCCACAGCTGCTGTACGGCGCCCGGCTGGAGGTCGCCGACGAGCGAGGGGAAGGCCACGTTGAGGATCGTGGTGTCCATCGAGATGAGCAGGAGACTGCCGGAGAGGATCGTGAGCACGATCCAGCGGCGCGGGTCCTGCGTGGGGGTGTGCATGGGGTTTCCGTTCACGGTTGTTTCACGGTCGTACGCGGTGGGGTGCGGGGTCAGGCGGCGGAGGGTGGCCGGGTTCCGCTGAGGAAGGAGGCGAGCACGAGCCGGCCGATGTCGCGGCGGGCGAGGTGGCCGTCGCGGACGCCCTCGGCGGCGGCGTCGAGGAGCCCCCAGAGCGAGTACCAGATCCAGTACGCGGGCAGGTCGACGCGGAGCCGGCCGAGGCGCTGGCCGAGCGCGAGGAAGGCGAGGGCCCGCCGGTCCTGACGTTGGATCCCGGCCCGGAACTCGGGGTCGGCGAGCACGGTGGCGTCGCGGGAGGTGAACCCGTACAGGTGCGCGGCGGGCAGCAGCCCGGTGACGAGCAGCTCGAGCGCGGCGTCGAACTCCGCCCCGTCGGCGCTGCCGGGCAGGTCGGCGGGTGCGAGGCACCCGTCGACCACGTCGATGGCCCGCACGGCCACGGCTTTGAGGAGCGCCTCGCGGGTGGCGTAGCGGCGGCTGAGCGTGGCGCGGCTGGTCCCGATGCCCGCGGCGATGTGCGCCATGGAGGCGCTGTGATCGCCGGCGAGCACGCGTGCGGCGCCGTCCAGCAGCTCTTCTTCGTTCATCATGCGATCCTCCTTCGTATCAAACGATACAAATTTGTCTCACATGAAGCAAGTCTGTTGCGCGACGTGCGTCCGCCGCGGCCTGCGGCATGATCGGCGCATGCTGATCGAACTGCTCAAGGCCGGACGCCGCATACCCGGGCTCCCCCTCCTCGCCAGGGTCCGGACCCCGTACGGGGAGCTCGCGGCGGCCTGGTGCGGGGATCCGGCGGCGGAGCCCGGCGAGTACCACGTCGAGTGGACGATCGACGAGGACGTCACCTGGGGCCGGAACGCCGGGCCCGCGGACCCGGAGGCCGGGCCGGGCATCCTGATCGGAAGCGAATGCGCCCGTACGCTGTTCGGGTGATGACGGACGAGAAGCAGGGTTCCGAGCAGGCCCGTGCCGCGGCGGCGAGGTACGAGAAGTGGAAGGAGAACGGCGTGCTGCTGCGCGCGTCCTTCTACATCGCCGGGACGCACCTCTTCGCAGGGTTCGTCTGGCTGCTGTTCGTACTGGGCGAGCACGCCGAGAAGTAGGCGCCCCAAACCCTCCGGGGCTTCAGCCCTGCTCTTCCGCCCCCGTGCGGGCGCGCGCGCCGGAGCGGGTGCGGCCGGTGGTCTGGGCGCGTTCCGGGTGGCGGCGCACGTACTCGTGCTCCAGTTCCTCCATCCGCCGGGTGTGCGTGACCAGCGCGTCGTCCGATCCGTGCAGCAGGGTCTCGTGACGCGTGCGGTGGATTGCCTCGAGCTCCTTCATCAGGCGGCCCTCTTCCAGCCCGCCCGCCGACGGCCCGGCCTCGCCGGCTTCGCGCTCCGCCATGGCAGGTCACCTCTCCCTCGGCCGGGCCGGGCCCCTCGCCCGGCCGTGCTCATCCCATCATCGCCGAGCGGGAGGGATAGACACTGTCTACGGCCGGTGGTAGACAGTGTCTATGGACCAGGACGGCGGGCTGCGCGAGCGGCTGATCGACGTCGGCGTGGAGCTCGTGACGAGCGAGGGGACCGCCGCGCTCGGGCTGCGTGAGATCGCCCGCCGCGCCGGGGTGTCCCACGGGGCGCCCCGGCGGTACTTCGCCACCCACCACGCACTGCTGTCCGCCATCGCGCGGCGCGGGTTCGAGGAGCTCGGCTCCCGCATCCCCGCCGCGCTGGAGGGCCCGGGGGCGGACGATCCGCGCGGGCAGGTGCGGGCGCTGGGGCGGGCGTACGTCGGCTACGCGCTGGAGCACCGCGGCATGTTCGAGCTGATGTTCCGCCACGACCTGCTGGACGGCGACGGCCAGGACGGGCCGCCGGGGGCCCGGCTCCGGGACTCCACGCTGCCGCTGTTCGAGCTGCTCGTCTCGTTGGTGGCCCGCTGCGGGACGGCCGGAGCTCCCCGCGTCGCCGCGGCCGCGCTCTGGGCCAATCTGCACGGCGTGGCGCAGCTGTGGGCCTGGGGCAGCCTGCCGCTCGTGCTCGACGGCGGGACGGATGGCTCCGTCGACCGGGTGGTCGACGCCGCCCTCGACGCCCATCTGCCGGGGCGCCGCCCGTGAGGCCCCGGCTCGCGCTCTGCGTCAGCGCGGGCGGCGCGATGCTCGTCGCCCTCGACGGGACGGTGCTGCTGATGGCGCAGCCCAGCCTGCGGCGGGACCTCGGCGCGAGTCTGGCCGAGGTGCAGTGGACGAGCGGCGCGTACCTGCTGAGCGTGGCGGCCTTCCTGGTCCTCGCCGGGCGGCTGGGTGACCGGTACGGGCACACCCGGCTGCTGTTGACCGGCGTGCTCGGCTTCGCGGCCGCCTCGGCGGGCATCGCGCTCGCTCCCGAGGTCGGCTGGGTGATCGCCCTGCGCGCGGCCCAGGGGTTGTTCGGGGCTCTGCTCCAGCCGGCGACGCTCGCCCTGCTGCGGCTCGCGTACCCGCCCGGGCGGATCGGCGGGCCGGTCGCGGTGCGGACCGCGGCGATCGGGCTGGCCGCGGCGACCGGGCCGCTGCTCGGGGGTGCGCTGGTCGAACACTTCGGCTGGCGCGCGGTGTTCGTGGCGAACGTCCCCGCCGCCCTCGCGATCGCGGCGGCGGCCCTGTTCGTACGGGTCCCCGTGCCGCCGCCCACCGAGCCCGGCCGGATCCGGCCCGGCGGTGCGGTGC
>NZ_JBHWMB010000030.1:0-13623 GCF_042730015.1 Streptomyces sp. NPDC059957
CCCTGTGAGGGGTGCGGGCCACGCCCGTTTCCGTACGCGGCGTACGCGGTGACGCGGCGAACGCCGGCCGTACGGCTATTCGAGGCTCGGCGAGATCCGGGCCGGGCCGGCCGACGGATCGGACAGCAGCTTGTCGTGGAGCTGGCGGCCCTCGTCCGAGAGCTGCTGCGGGCCGCTGTGCGGGGGCACGCCCGACACGCTCGCGCCGGGGGCGCGCGGAGGCTCGTACTCGGTCGGAGCGGTCACCCAGGTGTAGGCCGTCGCCGCGGCGATGGCCGCCGTCACCCCGATCACCGCCCGCGTCCACAGCCGGGTCCGGTGCTCGCCGGCCACCCGTACGACGGCTGCCGCGCGCGGCTCCAGCCGGAGGGCCGGCCTCAGCGTGCCGAGCCGCTCGCGCAGCACCGCGGACTGCTTCGCGGGCGCTACGCCGTCCAGTTCGGGGAGCTGGTCGGCGAGGTCGGCATGGGCGTTGACGAGGCGGCTGCCGGCGGTCGGCGTGGACGCCTCGGTCTCGGCGGCGGTGTCGGGGAGGTCCAGCCCGACGCCGTCGTAGAGCAGCACGGTGCGGCGGTGGGCCGGGGGCAGCGTGAGCATCGCGTCCAGCAGTACGCGGTCCGCGGGGTCGGCCGGGGGCTTGTCGGGGTGCCGGTGGGAACGCCGGAACCGGTGCCAGGGGGAGAGCGCGTACTCGTACGCCGCCGCGCGCACCCACCCGACCGGATCGGGGTCGGTGGCGACCTCGGGCCAACGCTCCCAGGCCTGCTGGAAGGCGCGCTCCACGGCCTCGCAGGCGAGGGCGTGGCGGCCGGTCAGGAGGTAGGCCTGGCGGGCCAGGGCGGGGGCGGTGCGGTCGTAGAGGGCGTCGAAGGCGCAGACCGCCGTCACGGTCGGGGCGGCCTCGCCGGGAGCGTCCTGGGTGGCGTCGCCGGGGGCTGTACGGGCCTCCGCGGCCAGGGCGTCATCCTTGCCGGGGCCGCCCTCGGGGGCCGCCGGTCCGGCGTTCTTGCCGGCTGCCGCGGAGTCCGGGGCGGAGTCCGGAGCGGGGGCCTTCCCCGCGGACGGCTCGGAGCCCGGCCCGTCCGGCGCCGAACCGGCGGCCGACTCGGAATCCGGCCCGGTGGTGCTCGTCCGGGTGGTGGCTTCGGAGCCCCGCTCGGCGGGGTTGCCCCTGCCCGGCCCGGTGTTCGGCGCGGTGTTCGGCGCGGCGGTCTTCCCGGAGCGCGGCTCGGAGTCCGGTCCGGTGCCTGAGCCGGTGTCAGGGGCCGTGCCCGTACTGGTGCCCGTACCGGTGCCCGGGGGCAGGGGGCCGCCGGGGCGGAGGGCTGCGAAGCCGCCTCCGCCGTGGCCGCCGCCCAGCGCGGCTCCGGTCCTGACCGTCGGCTTGGCCTCGTGCCGGGGCATCCCGACGGGGGGCTTCGCGGCACGCTTGACGGCGGCCTTGGGCCTGGTCTGCGCCCCGACGGGCCGGGTGAGTCCGCGCATCATGCGCAGCCCGAACCCGCTCTCGGGGGCGTCGGATGCTGACGCCGCGTCTGCGTCCGCCGGAGCGGCGCCGGTTGCCGGCGCGGCGTGCTCCGTGTCGCTGACGAGCGGGCCGTCGGGCAGGCTCTCGAGCGGGCCGTCGGGCGCGGCGCCCGGGGCTGACGCCGCGTCCGTGTCCGCCCCGGCGAGGCCGGTTGCGGCGGACGACCCGACGGCGGACGACCCGACGGCGGACGCGCCGGCGTGCGCCGTGTCGGCCCGAACTGCCGCGGTGCCGTTGGCCCAGGCGGGCCGGGTGGGCGTACCGGCGGAGGCGACCCCCGCCGCGCCGGAGACGGCACCGTCCTCGGTCCCGTCACCGCCCCGGTCCGGGCGCTCCGCGGCAGCGGCCCCCGGGGCAGGACCGTCCGGGGCAGCCGAGCCGTCGGCACGCACGGTGGGGCCGGAGGGGGCGGATCGGGCGGACTCGTCCGCGGACAGGCGGGTCAGGAGCTTGGAGTAGGCCTCCAGCTTGCGGCCCCGGGGGTGGGTGCGGCCGGTCTCCCAGGAGCGGACCGTGTTCGAGGTGACGCCCACTGCCGCCGCGACCTCTTCGTGCGTCAGGTCGGCCGCTTCGCGCAGGCGTCGGCGTTCCTTCGGGGTGGGGAGGCCCAGCTCCGCGACGCTTTGTGTCATGCCACACTCCCCGCGACCCGGACGCCCTGAGCGAAAAAGTACATAAACGTATATTGAGCGACACCACGGTCATTCGCCTGTTACCCGCCCATAGCGCGTGTCGTTGGCACCATGGCGGTGTGACCCAAGTGACCGAACGCGGGACCTCGTTGCCCATGCCCCCCAGGGCCCCCGCACGGCGCCGTTCACCGGCGGCCGCCGCGTGTGTCGTGGGTGGCGCCGTCGCCGCAGTACTGGGGCTCGGCTTCCTCGCCGTGCTCGTCATCGTGCTGTGGATCAGCTCCCCCTACCCCGACAGCGGCCCCGGCGGTGCCCTGCACCTCGCCGCGGGCCTCTGGTTGCTCGCCCACGGCACCGAGCTCGTCCGCTACGAAACCCTCTCGGGGGTGCCCGCCCCCGTCGGCCTGACCCCGTTGCTGCTCGTGGCCCTGCCCGTGCTGCTCATCCGGCGCGCCGCCCGGCTCGGCAGCGCCGCGCAGGAGGACCGGGGCGCGGAGCCGCTGCCCGCGGGCGTGGTGTTCTCCGCGGTGCTCTGCGGCTACCTCGGGGTCGGCGCCCTGGCCGTCGTGTACGCCGCCGCCGGGCCGATGCCCGCCGACCCGCTCAGCGCGGCCCGGCACCTCCCGATCGTCGCCGCCCTCGCCGCCGCCGGCGGGGTCTGGGAAGCCCGGGGGAGGCCGCTCGGGCAACTGCCCGGCCGGCTCACCCGGCCCCGCTACGTCCTCGCGCTGCGGGCCGGCGCCGGCGGGGTGCTGGTGCTCCTCGGCGGCGGAGCCCTGCTGGTCGGGGCCTCGCTGGCCTGGCACGGGGCGCAGGTGCAGGGCTCCTTCACGGCGCTGACCGGAGACTGGTCGGGCCGCTTCGCGGTGCTGCTGCTCGCCCTCGTGCTGATCCCCAACGCCGTCGTCTGGGGCGCCGCCTACGCCCTCGGTCCCGGCTTCGCCCTGGGCACGGGCGCTGCCGCGACCCCGCTCGGCTTCGGCGGCTCGCCCGCGCTGCCGGGCTTCCCGCTGCTCGCCGCGCTGCCTCCGCAGGGCCCCGGCACGCCGCTGACCTGGGCCGTCGGTGTGGTGCCGGTGGTGGCCGGGCTGGCGGTGGGCTGGTTCGCGGTACGCCGGGCGCGCGACGTCTCGTACGGGGAGACCGCGCTCACGGCGGCGCTGGGCTCCCTGGTGTGCGCCCTGGTGACGGCCGCTCTCGCCGCGGCTTCGGCGGGGCCGCTCGGTTCCCGGGGGCTGGCCGCCTTCGGCCCCGTGTGGTGGCAGACGGGCGCGGCGGCCCTGGGCTGGACCCTGGTCCTCGCGGTCCCGCTGGCCGTCACCGTGCACGCCTGGCGGAACCGTCCCGCGCAGGGCCTGGCAGGTGTCGAGGACGGCTGGCACGACAGCGGCGTGCGGGAGGTCCGCTGGGCGGCCCTGCGCCGGGCTGCGGGCACCTTGATCCCGGACTTCTCCAGCACCCCGGCCGAGGGGGACGGGGCGTCCCCGGTCCGGGTCCCGGAGGAAGCGCCCCGGCCGGTGACCGCACCGCCGAAGCGTCCCGTACTGGTCATGCCCGGGCTCAAGCTGGACCTGACCCCGATCCCGCTCCCCGCGCTGCCCGCGGAGCCGTCACCGGCGATCGCGGGGGCGCCCACGGAGCCCGGGGCCCTGATGGCAGCAGGATCGTCCCTTCCGGCGCCCCCGGCGCCCCCGGCGCCGCTCGTCCCGCCGGTGACCGGAGCCCGCGTGCTGACCCGCCGGAAGCCGGAAGCAGAAGCGGAACCGGAACTGGAACTGGAACCGGAGAAGGACCCGGGGCAGGCCGAACGGCCCGAGCCGGAGGCCGCCCGGATCGACTAGCTCCCGCCGGCTCCGCTGCGCCGGCGCCGGACTCCGCCCGGCAAGATCCGAAAGAGACGGCCTAGCGCTGGACCTCGAGCATCTTGCCGATGAAGTTGTCGGGCAGCAGGTCGTTGCACTGCAGCTCGGCCGGCTTGGTGAGGGCGTCCTGCTTGCAGACGTAGAAGTCCTTGTACGTGAGCTGCACCGCGTACGAGGACAGCGCCAGCAGGATCGCCAGCGAAGCCGTCACCAGGCCGCTCGCCGCCGCCGTCCGCTGGGGCCGGGCGGCGGCGCCCATCGCCGCCAGTCCGCCCCGGGCTGCCCCGGGAGCCGCACCGGCGCCCGTGACCGTACCGGCACCCGTGTCCGTACCGGCGCTCCTGCCCGTCCCCGTGCCGATGTCCGCCGCCGTGGCGCGCGAGCCGCCGGAGGCGCCCTGCGCCCCGTCACCGGACGGCTTCGCCGGGACCCCGCGCAGCGCGCTGATGCCCCAGTACAGGGCGAGCGCGCCCAGCAGCAGCCCCATCGAGGGGATGCCGAAGACCCCGAAGAAGAAGCCCCACATGCCGGCGAGCAGCGCGTACCGGGCCCGCCGCTGGATCGGGTCCGTGGGGTCCCAGCGCGCCGGTCCCGACCCGGGGTCCGCGCCCGGTCCCGAACCGGGATTCTGCTTGTCGCCGCCGTCACTCCCGGCCCGCGGCTCCCAGAGCTGGTCGGGCCGGCCTTCCGGGGGCGCCGCGAAGGGATTGTCGTCGGTGGGGCGGTCGGGCTGGGGGCGGTCCGGCATCGGGTGTGTTTCATCCCCTGTGTCGTGGACGCCGCTGCGACGTCCGAGGCCTGTTTACGGCGTGTACGCCAGACGCTACCGCCCACCCGTCCCCCCGTCCCTCGGGGGCCGTCCGGTGTGCCGGTATCGTTGCAGGCGGTCGGTGGCTTCGTATGGTCCCCCGTATACCGGGGACCCTAAGTTTCATGCGATCGCACAAGACGAACGACGCGCCCCCGGTTCACGCCGGGAGGCGCCCCCGCTCGACGAGAAAGGGCCTCCCATGGCCGCCTCCCGCCTGGTCGTGCTGGTCTCCGGATCCGGCACCAACCTCCAGGCCCTGCTCGACGCCATCGACGCCCACCCCGGCGGACCCGAGGGCTTCGGCGCCGAAGTCGTCGCCGTGGGAGCCGACCGCGAGAACATCGCCGGCCTGGAGCGCGCCGAGAAGGCCGGGATCCCCACCTTCGTGTGCCCGGTCAAGGCGTACGCGAGCCGTGCGGAGTGGGACGCCGCCCTGACCGCGGCCACCGACGCGCACGCGCCGGACCTGGTGGTCTCGGCGGGGTTCATGAAGATCGTCGGGCCCGAGTTCATCGGCCGCTTCGGCGGCCGGTTCGTCAACACGCACCCCGCCCTCCTCCCGGCGTTCCCGGGTGCCCACGGCGTACGGGACGCCCTCGCCTACGGCGCGAAGGTCACCGGCTGCACCGTCCACTTCGTGGACGCGGGCGTGGACACCGGTCCGATCATCGCCCAGGGTGTGGTCGAGGTCAGGGACGAAGAGGACGAAGCCGCTCTCCATGAGCGGATCAAGGAAGTCGAGCGCGAGCTGCTCGTCGACGTCGTGGGGCGCCTGGCCCGGCACGGCTACCGCATCGAGGGACGAAAGGTAACAATCCAGTGACCGCCGCAGAGGCCGCAGGGACCGTAGAGACCGTGACCGCAGAGGGCGAGGACCGCGCCGCGTCGAAGCGCCCGATCCGGCGCGCGCTCATCAGCGTCTACGACAAGACGGGACTGGAAGAGCTGGCCCGCGGTCTGCACGAGGCGGGTGTCGCGCTCGTCTCGACCGGCTCCACCGCCTCGAAGATCGCCGCCGCCGGGGTGCCCGTCACCAAGGTCGAGGAGCTGACCGGCTTCCCCGAGTGCCTGGACGGCCGGGTCAAGACCCTGCACCCGCGCGTGCACGCCGGCATCCTCGCCGACCTGCGCCTGGAGGACCACCGCAACCAGCTCGCCGAGCTGGGCGTCGAGCCCTTCGACCTGGTGATCGTCAACCTCTACCCCTTCCTCGCGACCGTCCAGTCGGGCGCGACCGAGGACGAGTGCGTGGAGCAGATCGACATTGGCGGCCCCTCGATGGTCCGCGCCGCCGCCAAGAACCACCCCTCGGTGGCCGTGGTCACCAGCCCTGCGCGCTACGACGCCGTGATCGCCGCCGCCCAGGGCGGCGGTTTCGACCTCACCGCCCGCAAGCGGCTCGCGGCCGAGGCCTTCCAGCACACCGCCGCGTACGACGTCGCCGTGGCCTCCTGGTTCACGAACGCGTACGCCCCGGAGCCGGAGGCGGCACTGCCCGAGTTCCTGGCCGGCGCCTGGGAGCGCAAGTCCACCCTGCGCTACGGCGAGAACCCGCACCAGGCGGCCGCGCTGTACACGGACGGGCAGCCGGGCGGGCTCGCCAACGCCGAGCAGCTGCACGGCAAGGAGATGTCCTACAACAACTACGTGGACACCGACGCGGCCCGCCGCGCCGCCTACGACCACGAAGAGCCCTGCGTCGCGATCATCAAGCACGCCAACCCGTGCGGCATCGCGGTGGGCAAGGACGTCGCCGAGGCCCACCGCAAGGCGCACGCCTGCGACCCGGTCTCCGCCTTCGGCGGGGTCATCGCCGTCAACCGCCCGGTGAGCGTCGAGCTGGCCGAGCAGGTCGCGGAGATCTTCACCGAGGTCATCGTGGCCCCCGACTTCGAGCCGGGCGCCGTCGAGGTCCTCGCGAAGAAGAAGAACATCCGCGTCCTGAAGGTGGCGGGTACCCCGCACCAGCCGGCCGAGCTCAAGCCGATCAGCGGCGGCGTGCTCCTCCAGCAGAGCGACCTCGTCCAGGCCGAGGGCGACGACCCGGCCCACTGGACGCTGGCCACCGGCGACGCCCTCTCCGCCGACGAGCTCGCCGACCTCGCCTTCGCGTGGAAGGCCTGCCGCGCCGTGAAGTCCAACGCGATCCTGCTCGCCAAGGACGGCGCCTCGGTCGGCGTCGGCATGGGCCAGGTCAACCGCGTCGACTCCGCGAAGCTGGCCGTCGAGCGGGCGGGCGCCGAGCGCGCGCAGGGCTCGTACGCCGCCTCCGACGCCTTCTTCCCCTTCGCGGACGGCCTGGAGATCCTGACGGCCGCCGGCATCAAGGCCGTGGTCCAGCCGGGCGGTTCGATGCGCGACGAGCTGGTGATCGAGGCCGCGAAGGCGGCGGGCGTGACGATGTACCTCACGGGGACCCGTCACTTCTTCCACTGAGTCACCGAGTCACCGAGCTGCCGAGTCCGGCGCTCACCCGCAGACGGCGAAGGCCGCGTACCGCAGCAGTGCGGTTCGCGGCCTTCGCCGTATGCGGTGCCGGTGCCGGTGCCGGTGCCGGTGCCGGTACGAGCGGTCGTACCGGCGCCGTTCCTAGTAGTGCGGGCGCTTGAAGTAGACGCTCGCGGCGGAGTTGGCCAGGCCGATGATGATCCACAGGCCCAGGCCGAGCGAGAGCAGGGTCAGGACCAGCGAGAACCCGGCGGCGCCGGCGGCGGAACCGTGCGCGCTGCTGAGCGTGATCACGTTGCCGATCAGGCCGATGACGGCGAAGAGGGTCTGCAGCGAGCCGTAGATGATGCCCGAGACCCGCACGCCGCCGCGGCCCTTGCCCAGCTTGGCGGCGGTCAGGATCGGCCACAGTGATACGCCGACGAGGACGATGCCGATGATGACGAAGAAGACGCTCAGGGCGGCGGCCGCGTCGCTCGACGAGGAGCTGCCGGAGTCGAACTCGGAGGCGAACACGGCGCCGATGATGACGACTGCCACGCCGCCGAGGGCCGAGAGGATCCCGAGGATCCAGAGGATGACCCGGGCCCCCTTGACCCCGCCCGGCATCGGCATCGGCGAGCCCGGGTAGCCGGGGACGCCCGGGTAGGCCTGCTGCGGGTAGGCGTAGCCGCCCTGGGCGGGGATGCCCTGGGGGGCCTGCGGGGGGTAGCCGTAGGCGGGCTGGCCACCCTGCGGCTGCTGCGCGTAGGGGTTGTTCGGGTCGCCGAAGCTCATCTGGGGTGTTCCTCCGTGGAAGTGCGGGGACGCACGGCACGCGCGGAGGAGTCGCTGCAAGTCGTGCGGCCCGCCCCCCGGCACTGCCCGCGGCACTACTGATCCCCGCATCGTGGTCCGGCCGGACCGGGCTTGTCCAGCCGGGACACCGCCCGCCCGGCACTCGTTGTGCAAGTGCAACGAAGGCGGAACGCAGGCGGAACGAAGCGGAACGGGCCGCGCGGGGGCCGCTGCCGGATCCGCGACCGGAACCGCGACCGGAACCGCGACCGGATCCCCGACCGGAACCGCGACTGGATCCGCGACCGCTCCATCCGGGAGGATGGGTCCATGACTGCCCAGATTCTCGACGGCAAGGCCACCGCAGCCGCGATCAAGTCCGAACTGACCGCCCGCGTGGCGGCGCTCAAGGCCCGGGGCATCACCCCGGGCCTCGGCACCCTGCTGGTCGGTGACGACCCGGGCAGCCGCTGGTACGTCAACGGGAAGCACAAGGACTGCGCCGAGGTCGGCATCGCCTCCCTCCAGCGCGAACTGCCCGCGACGGCCTCCCAGGAGGACATCGAGGAGGTCGTGCGGGAGCTGAACGCCAACCCGGAGTGCACCGGCTACATCGTGCAGCTCCCGCTTCCCAAGGGCATCGACACCAACCGCGTCCTGGAGCTCATGGACCCGGCGAAGGACGCCGACGGCCTGCACCCGATGTCACTCGGAAGGCTGGTCCTGAACGAGCCGGGCCCGCTGCCGTGCACCCCGTACGGGATCGTCCAGCTGCTGCGCCACCACGGCGTCGAGATCAACGGCGCGCACGTGGTCGTCCTCGGCCGCGGGATCACCGTCGGCCGGTCCATCGGCCTGCTGCTCACCCGCAAGTCCGAGAACGCGACCGTCACCCTGTGCCACACCGGCACGCGCGACCTGTCCGCACTGCTGCGCCAGGCGGACATCGTCGTCGCGGCGGCCGGTGTGCCGCACCTGGTCAAGCCGGAGGACGTGAAGCCGGGCGCGGCCGTGCTCGACGTCGGCGTCAGCCGCGACGAGAACGGAAAGATCGTCGGGGACGTGCACCCCGGGGTCGCGGACGTGGCCGGCTGGATCTCCCCCAACCCGGGCGGCGTAGGCCCGATGACCCGGGCGCAGCTGCTCGTCAACGTGGTCGAGGCGGCCGAGCGGGCGATTCCCCGTGCCGGCTGAGCGCGAGCCGGCGGGCAGCGCGGTCCCCGAGCCCGTCCCCGCCAAGGCGACCGCCAAGGCAACCGCCAAGGCGACCGCCAAGGCGACCGCCAAGGCGACCGCCAAGGCGACCGCCAAGGCGACCGCCAAGGCGACCGCCAAGGCAACCGCCCCGGCGGGGCCCGAAGGGGCTGCCCGGTCCCGCCGCTTCCCGTCCGTCACCCGGGACACCGCGCGTCCCGAGGGCGGCGGCCGGGCCGCGCCCGGCGACGCTCCGGCTCCGGCCCGGCAGTGGCCGATGCTGGTCGTCCTCACCGCCACGGCCGCCGGACTGCTGCTCACCGCGATGGACCATCCGCGCGCCGGCTGCCTGCTGATCGGCATCGCGATGCTCGCGGGCTCGGTGATGCGCCGGCTGCTGCCCTCCGTGGGCATGCTCGCGGTGCGCTCCCGCTTCACGGACATGGTCACGTACGGCCTGCTGGGCGTGGCGATCGTGCTGCTCGCACTGGTCATGGAGCCCAAGCCGTGGCTGAACGTCCCCTTCCTGGAGACCGCGGTCCGCTTCACGGTCCGCTGAGCCTCCCGGAGCCTCCGGGACACCCCCGGGGGAGGCCCCGTGTGCCCTGCGCCACACGGGGCGGGGGATTGGGGTGCTCCAGGGTCGGATAGCCTGACGGCGGATGTCTCTTCACGTCAAGATTTACTGGGCCACGGAGCGGCGTCCTCCCAGCACATGGGGCAGGGACGCCCCACCGCCAGCTGTCTAACGGAGAAGGCCATGACCCGCACTCCCGTGAATGTCACCGTCACCGGCGCCGCCGGCCAGATCGGCTACGCGCTGCTCTTCCGCATCGCCTCCGGCCACCTGCTCGGCGCGGACGTGCCGGTCAAGCTCCGTCTTCTGGAGATCCCTCAGGGCATGAAGGCCGCCGAGGGCACCGCCATGGAGCTCGACGACTGCGCCTTCCCGCTGCTCGCCGGCATCGACATCTTCGACGACCCGAACAAGGGCTTCGAGGGTGCCAACGTCGCGCTGCTGGTCGGCGCCCGCCCGCGTACCAAGGGCATGGAGCGCGGTGACCTGCTCTCCGCCAACGGCGGCATCTTCAAGCCGCAGGGCGCCGCGATCAACGCGAACGCCGCGGACGACATCAAGGTCCTGGTCGTGGGCAACCCGGCCAACACCAACGCGCTCATCGCGCAGGCCGCCGCCCCGGACGTACCGGCCGAGCGCTTCACCGCGATGACCCGCCTGGACCACAACCGCGCGATCTCGCAGCTGGCCGCCAAGACCGGCGCCGCCGTCTCCGACATCAAGCGCCTCACCATCTGGGGCAACCACTCGGCGACCCAGTACCCGGACATCTTCCACGCGGAGATCGCCGGCAAGAACGCCGCCGAGCTGGTCAACGACCAGGCCTGGCTGTCCGACGACTTCATCCCGACCGTCGCCAAGCGCGGCGCGGCGATCATCGAGGCCCGCGGCGCGTCCTCGGCCGCCTCGGCCGCCAACGCCGCCATCGACCACGTGCACACGTGGGTCAACGGCACCGCGGCGGGCGACTGGACCTCCATGGGCATCCCGTCGGACGGCTCCTACGGCGTCCCGGAGGGCATCATCTCCTCCTTCCCGGTCACCACCAAGGACGGCCGCTACGAGATCGTCCAGGGCCTGGACATCAACGAGTTCTCCCGTGCGCGCATCGACGCGTCCGTGGCGGAGCTCGTCGAGGAGCGCGACGCGGTGCGCGAGCTCGGCCTGATCTGATCGTCTCCGTACGGCACGGCCGCGCAGGCCCCCGTACGAACGCGTGCGTATGCGCGTGAACCCGTGTGAACACCGAAGCGCCCCGGCCAAACCTGGCCGGGGCGTTTGGCGTGAATCTTTCTGTCGCCCCATGGAGCGGAACCCTAGGGTCGGTCGGTGACCGAGAACCCGATTCCCCGTCAGCCCAGCGGCAGTTGGGCCGACCCCTCCGCGGGCCGCCCCCCGGTTCACCCCTCCCTCAGCGAGGCCGGCCGCTTCCTGTGTGCGGGCACCTACCTCGACGCCGGGTACCGCGACCGGGTCATCGACGAGCTGTACGTCCACGAGGAACGGATCGTCGCCCCCTCCTACGGCTACGACGCCTCCCGGGTCCTCGCCCACGCGCTGCGCGCCCGCCGTGCCGAACTCGGCTGGGCCGCCGGAGTCCTCGGAGCCTGGTTCGTCGGCTCGCTGCTCACGGGCGGCGCGCTCGCCGCGCTGATCGTGCCCTTCCTGCTGCTGAGCCTGGCCGACTGGCTGCGCGCCCGGAACGTTCCGGTGCTGCGGTTCCTGTCCGTGGTCCTGCGGATCTACGCCTGGTGGACGCTGGTCTTCGCCCTGTTCGTCCTCGGCTTCGGCGGGTTCATGCTGTTCAGCGCCCTGGACGAGATGGGCGGGAGCGGCGTCCTGCCGTTCGGCGGGGCGGGCGGAGCGGGCGCGGGCACCGCCGTCCTGTGGTGGCTGCCCGTGGTCTTCGCCGGGGTGGTCACCGTCGTGGGGCTCCAGCGCGGCCACGTCTTCCGGACCATCGCGACCGACCTCTCCGAGCGCCGCTACGCCGACCACGCGAACGACCAGGCCGAAGCCGCCGAGGGGGCCCGCTTCCAGCGGGTCCGCCAGCGCATCCGGGCCGAACAGCACGCACCGATGATCATGTACGACGTCAACGACCCGTTCTGCGGGGCGGGTGATCCCTTCCGGCCCTGGCAGCTGTCCGTGGAACTGCGCCCGCGCGAGGACCTCGGCCCCGAGCGCAAGCCCGTCGCCGTCACCAACGCCCACATCCTGGCGCGGATCGTGCCGCTGCTGGAGCGCCTGCGGGTGCCCTCCCCGCACGGTTCCCCGGAGCAGGCCGCCGCCGTGGGCGACCGGATGCGCGAACTGGTCCTGGACGAGTGCGTGTTCCTGCCCGCGGGCGGGCTGCCGCACCGGGACACCGCGCAGGTCGTGCACGGGCAGTTCGGCGAGCAGCGGGCCGCCTCCATCGAGGAGGGCGGCGAGCGCCGCCGGCACTTCCTGCGCGTGCGGGTGGGCGGCTGGGACGAGAACCTCGTCGTCACCGTCTTCGTACGGGTCCACACGCAGGGCGGGATGGTGATGCTGGAGGTGGCCCCGCACGTGCTGCTGCCCGTCCGGACCGACTTCCACAACGCCGACGCGGACGCCCAGCGCTACCGCAACAACAACCCCTTCGGCAAGGCCGTCTGGGCCCTGCGCCACACGCCCGGCTCGCTGGTGGCCTCCATCGCCACGCTGGGCCGCGGGCTGGCGAGCTGGTGGCGGATCGTCACCGGCGGCCACGGCGGGGCCCGGCCCGAGGGGCCGCGGGTGTCGGTGCGCGACCTGGCCTCCGAGGACAACGGCTCGCTCTTCCACCTGATGGACCTCGACCGCTTCCTGAAGACCATCCAGGACCGGGTCGTCGGGGGCGTCGTCGTCGCGCTGCACGAAGCGGGCTGGCACACCGAGGAGTTCGCGCAGCGCGCGGTCAACGTCGCCGAGGGCGGGGTGTTCATCCAGTCGGTGAACCACAGCGCCTTCAGCGTCGGCGGCGGCAACAACACCAACAGCACGAAGGTCAAGGGGAGCACCGGTGGCAACTGAGAACGGCGCTACGGGTACGGGCGCCGGCGCGGCCGGGCAGGAGCCCGCGGTCCACATCGGCGGGGTCACGGGCAGCGCGTTCAGCATCGGCGGCAGCAACAACACCAACACCGTGCACCACGAGGGGGCGGACACCGTAGGGCCGCAGGCCCTCCTCGACGCCGTACTGGAGCTGCGCGCGGCCCTCGTACGGCTGCCGCGCGGCGAGGACAGGGCGGCGCTCGACGCCGAACTGGACGGGGTCGCGGAAGGCCTGGAGGGGGCCGAGGAGATCCGGCCCGGCCTGGTCCCGCGGCTGCGCGGAGCCCTGGAACGCTGGGCCCCGCTGGTGGACTCGGTCAGCGCCGCGACCGCCCTGGCCGGACTCCTGACCAGCCTGGGAGGCTGACCGTGCCCCCGCAGGACACCCCCCGCTGGGACCCCGCGACCCAACGCTGGGTCACGGACCCCCAGCCGTCCCCGGCCCCGAGCCACACCCCACCGCCGACCCCGGCTCCGAGCCACACCCCACCGCCGACCCCGGCTCCGAGCCACACCCCACCGCCGACCCCGGCTCCGACCCAGGCCCCACCGCCGACCCCGGCGTCGACCCAGGCCCCACCGCCGACCCCGCCGCCGGGCTACGACCCGGCCCCCGGGCGGCCTGCGGCCCCCGCTCCCGGTCAGGCTCCGGGCCCGGGCCACCATCCGGCCGAAGGCCACGACCGCAACAACAACCCCTTCGGCAAGGCCGTCTGGGCCCTGCGCCACACGCCCGG
>NZ_JBHWMB010000030.1:13633-100542 GCF_042730015.1 Streptomyces sp. NPDC059957
AGCAGCGAGACTACGACTTACCCTGCGGGCGTCTTCTCACCCCCTCGCCCGGGGGGGGTCGGGCCTCGTGCCCTGGTCAGGCCAAGCCCCACGACCCGGCCCCGGGGTCATCTCCGGCGTCCGGCTCCGGACCGGCGGCCGCCCCTGCTCCGGGCTACGCACCGGCTCCGGGCGTGGCTCCCGCCCCGGGCCACCACCCGGCGCCGGGCGGCTACGGCCCCGGGGCGCCCGCGCAGGACCCGTACCCGTACCCCGCGTATCCGTACCCGCAGCCCGGACAGCCGGTGCAGCCCGCTCCGGCCCGGCCCGCGCGGGCCGGCGGGCGGTGGCTGACGCCGGGCACGGCGGCCGTCGCGGTGGCCGCGCTCGCGATCGGGGCGGCGGCCGTGTGGTTCGTGGCGCGGGACTCGGGCGAGCAGCCCGCGCAGGCGGGGCCGACGGTTTCCAGCGCCCCGCCGAGCGGCGGGGACTCGCCGGTGTCCTCGGACCCGGCCACCAGCTCCCCGTCGCCGACGGCGAGTACCGGCACCAGCTCCACCCCCAGCCCGAGCGGCAGCGACCCCGCACACGAGACGGTGCGCGACGCGAAGGGGTTCACGATCGCCGTACCCGCCGGGTGGGCCCGGGAGGAGAGTGACGACGGCGTCTTCTACCGCTCTCCCGACCGCGCCGCCCTGCTCCAGATCTTCCAGGTGAGCGAGCCCGGACTGACCCCGCTCGAGGCCGTCCAGGGCTCCTCCACCCACCTCGCCAAGAACTCCGGCTACCAGGAGCTCCGCGTGGGCCCGGTCACCGACGCCCCCGAGGGCGGAGAGCTGGTCTACGAGTACGACAACGCCGAATCGCACGGCCGGCGCCGCGGCGTGGAACGGGTGTTCGTCGCCGGGGACGGCAAGAAGTGGGCCGTCCTGACGGCCGGCCCGGCGGCCGAGTGGACGCTCACCCAAGCGCACCACCAGGCCGCACTGGCCGCCTTCCGCCCCACCGGCGGCTGACGGGGCCGACAGGGCCGACGGGGCCGACAGGGCTGACCGGAGCTGACGGGGCGCCGGGAGCCCTTCGGGCCGACTACTTGTCGTACATCCCCGGGGTGTAGTGCCCCGGGGCCAGGCGGGTGGTGACGCCGATCCGGTTCCAGACGTTGATCGCGGCGATCAGGGCGATCACCTGGGCCAGTTCCTTCTCCTCGAAGTGCCGCGCGGCCCGCTCGTAGACCTCGTCGGGAACGAAGCCGTCGGTCAGGACGGTCACGGCCTCCGTCAGCTCGATGGCGGCGAGCTCCTTCTCCGTGTAGAAGTGCCGCGACTCCTCCCAGGCGCCGAGCAGCAGCAGCCGCTCCACGTCCTCGCCCGCCGCGAGGGCGTCCTTGGAGTGCATGTCGATGCAGAAGGCGCAGTGGTTGATCTGCGAGGCGCGCAGTTTGACGAGCTCGACCAGGGCCGGGTCCAGTCCCTTGGCGGCGGCCGCGTCCAGGGCCACGGCGGCCCTGTAGAACTCCGGGGCGAGCTTCGCCAGCTGCATGCGGGGGGTGTGCTCGGGTGCCTTCTCGGTGTGGGTCATGGAACCAACCTACGATCCGGGCGGCCCGCCGATATGGTCCATCTCCATGACGGAATCGTGGGCCACTTTCGGCGCGGACCTGCATCTGGGACCGGTCCCCGGGCGCGGTGTCCGGGCCGGGCTCGCCGAGGCGCTGCGCGAGGCCGCGCGCAGCGGGCGGCTGGCCCCGGGCACCCGGCTGCCCTCCTCGCGGTCGCTCGCGGCGGACCTCGGGATCGCCCGCAACACCGTCGCCGAGGCCTACGCCGAGCTCGTCGCCGAAGGCTGGCTGACGGCCCGCCAGGGCTCCGGCACGCGGGTCGCGGAGCGGGCCCGGGTGGGGACCGGCGTACGGCGCCTGGCGGCGGCCGTGCCCGTACGGCGCCCCGTGCGCGCGCAGACCTCGTACAGCCTGAAGCCCGGTTCCCCGGACCTGGGCGGCTTCCCGCGCGCCGCCTGGCTCGCGGCGGCCCGGCGGGCGCTGACCGGGGCCCCGAACGAGGCCTTCGGGTACGCGGACCCGCGCGGCCGGGTGGAGCTGCGCGAGGCGCTCGCCGGATACCTGGCGCGGGCCCGCGGGGTCTACGCGGACCCCGAACGCATCGTGCTGTGCGCGGGCTTCGGCCAGGGCCTGCCGCTGCTCGCGAGGATGCTGCGGGCGCGCCGGGTCCGGGAGATCGCGGTGGAGGGGTACGGGCTGGACGCGCACCGGGAGCTGCTGACCGGCGCCGGGCTGCGGACGCGACCCCTCACGGTGGACGGGGACGGGGCCCGGACCACGGAGCTGGCCGGCTCGGGCGCGGGGGCGGTCCTGCTGACGCCGGCGCACCAGTTCCCGACGGGCGCCGCGCTGACGCCCGTACGGCGTGTGGCGGCGGTGGACTGGGCCCGGTCCACGGGCGGGCTGATCCTGGAGGACGACTACGACGGTGAGTTCCGCTACGACCGCCAGCAGGTGGGCGCGCTCCAGGGGCTGGACCCGGACCGGGTGGTGTACCTGGGCACGGCGAGCAAGTCCCTGGCGCCGGGGCTGCGCATGGGCTGGATGGTGGTGCCCGGGCCGCTGATGGAGGAGGTGCTCGCGGTGCGGGGCCGGAGCGACTGGAGTTCCAGCGCGCTGGACCAGCTGACGCTCGCGGAGTTCATCCGGTCGGGGGCCTACGACCGGCACGTGCGGGAGATGCGGCTGCGCTACCGGCGGCGGCGCGACGAGCTGGTGGCGGCCGTCGGGGACCGTGCGGAGGTCTCCGGGATCGCCGCGGGCCTGCACGCGGTCCTGGACCTCCCGCCCGGCGGCGAGCGGGCGGCCCTGCGGTCGGCCGCCTGGCAGGACCTCGGCCTGCTGCCGCTGTCCTTCTTCCGGCACCCGCAGGCGACGATGCCCCCGCGCGAGGCCCTGGTCGTCGGCTTCGGGACTCCGTCCCAGAGCGCGTGGGCGCCTACCGTGGCGGCGCTGGTCGCTGCGCTCCCGTGACCCGGGCCCTGCGGGGCTGTCCCCTACCCGCCCTTCCACCGTTCCCCGGGCTCCGCCCGGACCCGGTCCTCAAGCGCCGGACGGCTGGGTTTGCCCGGACCCGGTCCTCAAGCGCCGGACGGCTGGGTTTGCCCGGACCCGGTCCTCAAGCGCCGGACGGGCTGGATTTGGCCGGCGTCGGCCCGCACGTGACCGCCGGTGGTCTGGAAGAGCCAGCCCCAGGAGCACCGGGCTGCGCCCGGACCCCGTCCTCGAGCCGTGGGTGGGCCGGAAAGGGGCCCGGCTCTCAAGCGGCGGGCGGGCCGGACGGCTGGATCGGCTCCGCCGACGGTTCTCCGAAGCGGGCCAGGGCCAGGGCTCCGGCCACGGCGACCACGAAGCCCGCGACCGCCAGCCAGGTCAGGCCCTCGCGGGTGCGGTCGCCCAGCCAGGCCACGCCCACCACCGCCGGCCCGATCGTCTCGCCCAGCACCATCCCGGCGGTCGCCGCCGTCACGGAGCCGCGCTGGAGCGCCGAGGTGAGCAGCAGGAAGGCGGCGCCGCCGCCGAGCAGCAGCGCGTAGAACGCCGGGTTGGACAGGGCGGAGAGCGAGATGTCGTCGATGAGTCGGACCGCCACCTCCACCACCCCGAAGCCCGTCCCGGCGGCCAGACCCAGCGTCAGCGCCCGGCTGCGGTCCGGCAGTCCGCCGGCCACGGCCCCGACCACCAGGACCAGCCCGGCCACCGCCAGCAGCCCCAGCTTCAGCGCGAGCGTGCCCTTGCCCGAGCCCTCTTCCCCGGACGCCAGCCCGAGCATCAGCAGCCCCGCGCACACCACGCCGACCGCGCCCCACTCCGTCCCGCTGAGGCGCACCCGCAGCAGCCGCGCCGCGACCACCGCGGTCACCGCGAGGCTGGCCGCGAGGGCCGCGCCCACCGCGTAGATCGGGATGTGCCGCAGGGCGATGATCTGGAGGACGAAGCCGATCCCGTCCAGGCAGAGTCCGGCGATATAGCGCCACTGGCGCAGCGCCCGAAGGAAGAGCGCGGCGTCGACCCCGGAGCCCGTCCCCGGCACCGTCGCCCGCGTCGCCACCGCCTGCAGAACCGACGCCGTGCCGAAGCAGACCGCCGCACCGAGCGCGCAAATCATCCCAATGAGCACGAACCGACTCTAGGTCACGGATCCCACGTCGGCCGGATTCCGTCGGCCGGGGCGGCCGTTCTAGTCTGTGCGCAGCCGGCCACCCCAGGGGGAGCGAACAGTCCATGGACAGCAGCAGTAGCAGCACCGACACCACCCGCACCAAGCGCCGCATGCGCTCCGGCACGGTCGCCCTCGGAGGCATGGGCCTGCTCGCCGCGGCCCTCGTGGCCTGCGGCAGCAGCAACGAGCCCGACAAGCGCTGCGCGGACCGCGCCACCCTGGAGAAGCTGAACACCAAGGAGTGCAAGAGCGGCGGCCGCGGCGCCTACTACTACGGCGGCACCGTCGCGAAGAACAAGGTCAGCGGCGGCAGCTTCGACAAGTCCGCCGTCACCCGCGGCGGCATCGGCGGCAGCCACAAGAGTTCCTCGGGCGGCTGATCCAGCGTGAAGCGCCACACCATCGAGCCCCGCCCCGACTGGCAGAAGACCGTCGAGGAGCAGGGGCTGATCTACCCCCTGACCCGCTACCCCGACGACTCCCTGCGCCCCTACTGGGACGAGAGCGCGTACTACTCCTTCACCCTCCCCGAGGTCGAGGCGCTGGAGAACGTCGTCGAGGAGCTGCACGCCATGTGCCTGGCGGCGGCCCAGCACATAGTCGACCACGACCGCTTCGCCGACCTCGGCATCACCGATCCGAAGCTGGCCGCGCTGATCGCCGAGTCCTGGCGGCGCCGCGCCGAACAGCCCTCGCTCTACGGCCGCTTCGACCTGCGCTACGACGGCACCGGCAGCCCCGCCAAGATGCTGGAGTACAACGCCGACACCCCCACCTCCCTCGTGGAGGCGGCCAGCCCGCAGTGGTTCTGGATGGAGGAGCGCTTTCCCGGCGCCGACCAGTGGAACTCCCTCCACGAGCGGCTCGTCGACGCCTGGCGGCGCCAGGCGGAGCTGCTGCCGGCCGGCCCGGTGCACTTCGCGCACTCCGAGACCGACGAGCTCGGCGAGGACCTGATGACGGTCGCCTACCTCCAGGAGACCGCCGAGCAGGCCGGCATCGACACGCGCGAGCTGTCGGTGGAGGCGATCGGCTGGGACTCCCTGTCCGGCCGGTTCGTCGACGAGAAGCTCGGCTTCATCCGCGCGATCTTCAAGCTCTACCCGTGGGAGTGGCTGGCCACCGACGAGTTCGCCCCGCAGGTCCTCGGCACGTACGACCACGGCGGCGGCTCCGGCACCACCGCCTGGATCGAGCCGCTGTGGAAGATGCTGCTGTCCAACAAGGCGCTGCTGGCGGTCCTGTGGGAGCTCTTCCCGGAGCACCCGAACCTGCTGCCCGCCTACCTGGACGGCCCGCGCGAGCTCGCCACGACCACCGGCTACGCGGCGAAGCCGCTGCTCGGCCGCGAGGGCGCGGGCGTCACCCTGCACCCGGTGGGCGGCGAGCCGTTCGCACCGGAGCAGGGTGAGACGTACGTCTTCCAGGGCCTCGCCCCGCTGCCCGACTTCGACGGCAACCGGGTGGTGCTCGGTGCGTGGGTCGTCGAGGACGAGTCGGCGGGCCTCGGCATCCGCGAATCGGCGGGGCCGGTCACGGACGAGTACGCCCGCTTCCTGCCCCACGTGATTCTCTGACGGCTAGCCGCCGAGGACCGACCTGAGCTGGTCCAGCCCCCAGTCCAGGTCCTCCTTGGAGATCACCAGCGGCGGTGCGATCCGGATCGTCGACCCGTGGGTGTCCTTGACCAGGACGCCGAGCTCCATCAGCTTCTCGGAGATCTCCCGGCCGGTGCCGCGCGACGGGTCGATGTCCACGCCCGCCCACAGCCCGCGGCCCCGTACGGCGGTCACCGCACCGCCGCCGACCAGCAGGTTCAGCTCCCGGTGCAGGTGGTCGCCGAGCTCGGTGGCCCGCTGCTGGTACTCGCCGGTCCGCAGCATCGCGATGACCTCCAGGGCGACGGCGCAGGCCAGCGGGTTGCCGCCGAAGGTGGAGCCGTGCTCGCCCGGCTTGAACACGCCGAGCACATCCAGGTCGGCCACCACCGCCGACACGGGCACGACCCCGCCGCCCAGCGCTTTGCCGAGGATGTACACGTCGGGGACGACCCCCTCGTGCTCGC
The DNA here is from genome assembly GCF_042730015.1 of Streptomyces sp. NPDC059957. Classification (NCBI taxonomy): domain Bacteria; kingdom Bacillati; phylum Actinomycetota; class Actinomycetes; order Kitasatosporales; family Streptomycetaceae; genus Streptomyces; species Streptomyces sp. NPDC059957. Next base: position 19,901 of record NZ_JBHWMB010000030.1, read on the forward strand.
ACGCGAAGGTCCTGCCGGTGCGGCCCAGGCCCGACTGGATCTCGTCGGCCATGAACAGGACGTTCCGCTCGCGCGTCAGTTCCCGTACGCCCCGCAGGTATCCGGCGGGCGGCACGAGGACCCCGGCCTCGCCCTGGATCGGCTCCAGGAGCACGGCGACGGTGTTGGAGGTGACGGCGGCCGCGAGCGCGGTGAGGTCCCCGTACGGGACGATCTCGAAGCCGGGGGTGTACGGGCCGAAGTGGTCGCGGGCCTCGTGGTCCGTGGAGAACGACACGATGGTCGTCGTGCGGCCGTGGAAGTTGTCGGCCGCCACCACGATCTTGGCGTGGCCGTCCGGGACGCCCTTGACCTCGTAGCCCCACTTGCGGGCGGTCTTCACCGCCGTCTCCACGGCCTCCGCGCCCGTGTTCATGGGCAGGACCGCCTCCTTGCCGCACAGCGCCGCGAGCTCGGTACAGAAGTCCGCGAAGCGGTCGTGGTGGAAGGCGCGGGAGGTCAGGGTGACCCGCTCCAGCTGGGCGCGTGCGGCGTCGAGCAGGCGGCGGTTGCCGTGGCCGAAGTTCAGGGCGGAGTAACCCGCGAGCATGTCGAGGTAGCGGCGGCCCTCCACGTCGGTCATCCACGCGCCCTCCGCGGTGGCGACGACGACGGGCAGGGGGTGGTAGTTGTGCGCGCTGTGCGCGTCGGCGGAGCGGATGGCATCAGCAGTTGTCGACACGGGGTCTCCGATCGTCCGTCAAGCCGGTGACGAGGGTGGCGTCACTGTCCATCCTCGCTCGAATGACGGACGGAGAAACCTTTCTCGTGGCGTGCCCGCTAAGGTGTCGGACACGCACGGCGACTGGCGCACGGAGAACCAACTCCGGGGGAGCCGTGCGCGCACGACCGCATACAGGGCCGCTCGCCTGGGCCTCGCGGGGACGAGATCCGACATCGACCCCGGAGGAGCCGCCATGAGCGCGAACCACCACCACCCGTACCGCCACCCCGCCCTGCTCGCGACCGACCCCGAGCTGGCGTCCTTCGTCGCCGCCGAGGAGACCCTCCAGGCGGAGACCCTCCGCCTCATCCCGAGCGAGAACTACGTGTCCTCGGCCGTGCTCGAGGCCTCCGGCACCGTGCTGCAGAACAAGTACAGCGAGGGCTACCCGGGCCGCCGCTACTACGAGGGCCAGCAGAACATCGACCGCATCGAGGCTCTGGCCGTGGAGCGGGCGAAGGGCCTCTTCGGCGTCGACCACGCCAACGTGCAGCCGTACTCCGGCTCGCCCGCCAACCTCGCGGTCTACCTGGCCTTCGCGAAGCCCGGCGACACGGTGATGGGCATGGCGCTGCCGATGGGCGGGCACCTGACGCACGGCTGGGGGGTCTCGGCGACGGGCTCCTGGTTCCGCGGCGTGCAGTACGGGGTGCAGGCCGAGACCGGCCTCATCGACTACGACGCCGTACGGGACCTCGCGCTGGCGGAGCGGCCCAAGCTGATCTTCTGCGGCGGTACGGCGCTCCCGCGCACGATCGACTTCGAGGCGTTCGCGTCGATCGCCAAGGAGGCGGGCTCGGTCCTGGTCGCCGACGTGGCGCACATCGCCGGCCTGATCGCGGGCGGGGCGCACCCCTCCCCGGCCGGTCACGTGGACGTGATCTCGACGACCACCCACAAGACCCTGCGCGGTCCGCGCGGCGCGATGCTGATGTGCCGCGAGGAGCACGCCAAGGCCATCGACAAGGCGGTCTTCCCCGGCCTCCAGGGCGGCCCGCACAACCAGACGACGGCCGGCATCGCCGTGGCGCTCCACGAGGCGGCGCAGCCCTCCTTCGTGTCGTACGCGCACGCGGTCGTGGCCAACGCGAAGGCGCTGGCCGCGGCTCTGCTGGAGCGGGGCTTCGACCTGGTCTCGGGCGGTACGGACAACCACCTGATCCTGATCGACCTCACGGGGAAGGGCGTCTCCGGCAAGATCGCGGCGAAGGCGCTGGACCGGGCGGGGATCGTCGTGAACTACAACACGGTGCCGTTCGACCCGCGCAAGCCGTTCGACCCGTCGGGGATCCGGATCGGCACGCCGTCGCTCACGTCGCGGGGGCTCGGCGTCGAGCACATGCCGGTGGTAGCCGACTGGATCGCGGACGCGGTCTCCGCGGCCGCGAGGGGTGACGAGACGGCCCTCGGCGCGATCCGCTCCGCGGTGGCCGACCTGATGGCCGCCTTCCCGGCCCCGGGCCTCCCGGTCGCCTGACCCCGGGGGTGGGGGCGGCCCTCTGCGGGCCGGGTAGGGGCCGGTCCCTGCGGGGCTGTCCCCTACCCGCCCTTCCACCGTTCCCCGGGCTGCGCCCGGACCCCCTGGGGCTCCGCCCCGGACCCCGCGCCTCAAACGCCGGCGAGGCTGGATATGGCCGGCGTCGGCGCCGACAGGTGCACAACCTCAGCCCCTCCGGCGTTTGAGGAGCGGGGGTCCGGGGGCTGGCCCCCGTGCAACGGCGCCGCAGGGGCTCGACCACGTCCGGTGAATCCCAGCCCCGCCGGCGTTTGAGGCGCGGGTGTGGGCGGTGCCCGCGGAAGCTCCCGCAGCGGGAGCAACGGAAAGCGGTCGCTCGGCCGAGGCAAGATCCGGACGGGGCGCTACCGGTCGGTACCCGGGCCGGGTCCGGGCGGGGGCGGCGCGACCCGCCGGGTTCAGGCCAGCGGCGGGGCCGAGCCCCGTGTCACACCTGAGAGAATGGGGCCATGGCTTCTGATCGTCCTCGCGCGCTCTCCGGCATCCAGCCCACCTCCGGTTCGTTCCACCTCGGGAACTACCTCGGAGCCATCCGGCAGTACGTCGCCCTGCAGGAGACGCACGACGCCTTCTACATGGTCGTCGACCTGCACGCGATCACCATGCCGCAGGATCCGAAGGATCTCCGCGCGAACACCAGGCTCTCCGCCGCGCAGCTCCTCGCCGCCGGTCTCGACCCCGAGCGCTGCACGCTCTTCATCCAGAGCCACGTGCCCGAGCACGCGCAGCTCGGCTGGGTCATGAACTGCATCACCGGGTTCGGCGAGGCCAGCCGGATGACCCAGTTCAAGGACAAGTCCGCGAAGAACGGCGCCAACAACGCCACCGTCGGCCTGTTCACGTACCCGATCCTCCAGGTCGCCGACATCCTGCTCTACCAGGCGAACTCCGTCCCCGTCGGCGAGGACCAGCGTCAGCACATCGAGCTGACCCGGGACCTGGCCGAGCGCTTCAACCAGCGCTTCGGGCAGACCTTCACCCTCCCCGCCGCGCACATCGTCAAGGAGGTCGCGAAGATCTACGACCTCCAGGACCCGGCGATCAAGATGTCGAAGTCGGCTTCTTCGCCCAAGGGCCTGATCAACCTCCTCGACGAGCCCAAGGCCACCGAGAAGAAGATCAAGAGCGCGGTCACCGACACCGAGGCCGTGGTCCGGTTCGACCCGGCCGAAAAGCCCGGCGTCAGCAACCTGCTCACGATCTACTCCACTCTCACGGGGGAGTCCATCCCCGCGCTGGAGGCCGCGTACGAGGGCAAGGGCTACGGCGCGCTCAAGACCGATCTGGCCGGTGTGATGGTCGATTTCGTCACACCGTTCAAGCAGCGCACCCAGGAGTACCTGGACGACCCGGAGACCCTGGATTCCCTGCTGGCCAAGGGCGCGGAGAAGGCCAGGGCGGTCGCCGCCGAGACCCTGGCGCAGGCCTACGACCACCTCGGTTTCCTCCCCGCGAAGCACTGACGGGGACCGAAGAGAAAGAGGGCCCTGGCGATCTGGGGGGTGCTGCCGCCACACTGGGGCGGCAGCACTCGTGCGACGCACACGCGGAGCACAGACCACGCACAGGACTACAGGCGGAGGAGAGCTACGTGGGGACCGTAACGCTCGGCGTTTCGATCGCGGTCCCGGAGCCGTACGGCAGCAGCCTTCAGGAGCTGCGCGCGGGCTTCGGGGACGCCGCCGCGCACGGCATTCCCACGCACGTCACCCTCGTACCGCCGACGGAGGTGGCCGCGGACCGGCTGCCCGAGATCCGCGCCCACCTGGCCGCGGTCGCGGCCGCCGGCAGCTCGTTCGTGATGCGGCTGGCCGGTACGGGAAGCTTCCGTCCCCTGTCGCCGGTGGTCTTCGTCCAGGTCGTCGAGGGCGGCTCCGGCTGCACCCGGCTCCAGGGCCAGGTCCGCGACCCGGACGGGCCGCTCAGCCGGGAGCTCTCGTTCCCGTACCACCCGCACGTCACGGTCGCCCACGGGATCTCCGAGGAGGCGATGGACCTGGCGTTCGACACCCTCGCCGACTACGCGGCGCAGTGGCTCTGCTCCGGGTTCGCGCTCTACGAGCAGGGCTCGGACGGGGTCTGGCGCAAGCTGCGGGAATATCCGTTCGGCAACGGGGCAAGCGGTGGGGCGAGCGCGGTTCCGGCGCAGCTCGGCTCGGCGACGGACAGCAGTGCGGCGGCAGCCGCGGGCGAGGCGACCGCACGCCGTTCCTGACGCAGGAACCGCAACCGGAAACCGATCCTTCGCAGGATCAGGGCGTGGAACGGCCGAGCCGTCGGGCGAAAAGTCACAATCGACGACCGTAGTCCCCAAAAGTGGCAATCCCGGCTATTTACGACAGCTCATTTACGGTGACCGTATGGACTGGCTGACGAAACTCCCGCTGATCGGGCCCCTGGTGTCCGCCGTGATGCGCACCCACCTGTGGCGTTCATACCAGCGGCTCGACCGCGTGCACTGGAGCCGGCTCGCCGCCGCGATCACCTTCATCAGCTTCCTGGCCCTCTTCCCGCTGATCACCGTGGCCGCCGCGATCGGCGCCGGACTGCTCACCCAGGACCAGCTCGACCGGCTGCAGAAGAACCTCGCCGAGCAGGTCCCCGGCATCTCCGACCAGCTCGACATCAACGCCCTCGTAGCGAACGCGAGCACGGTCGGCCTGATCGCCGCCGCCGTCCTGCTCTTCACCGGAATCGGCTGGATCACGTCGATGCGGGACTGCCTGCGCGCGGTGTGGGAGAAGGACGACGAGGACGAGGGCAACCCGTTCGTCCGCAAGGGCAAGGACGCGCTCGTCCTCATCGGCCTCGGCGGCGTCGGCCTCTGCTCGGCGGCCGCCTCGATCTTCGGCTCCAGCGCGGTCGGCAAGGCCGGCGACTGGCTGCACGTACCGCGCGACGGCGCGGGCGGCGGGCTGCTGCGGGGCGGGGCCTTCCTCGTCGGAGTGCTGGCCGCCTTCCTGCTCCTGCTCTACCTCCTGACCCTGCTCCCGGGCGTCGAACCGCCCCGCCGCCGCCTGATCGAGGCGGCCCTCCTCGGCGCGGCCGGCTTCGAACTGCTGAAGCTGCTGCTCAGCGGCTACATGCGGGAGGTCGCCACGAAGAGCATGTACGGGGCCTTCGGCGTGCCGATCGCGCTGCTGATCTGGATCAACCTCACGGCGAAGCTGCTGCTGTTCTGCGCGGCGTGGACCGCGACCCGCGACGATGCCGACGGGGACGGGGTGGAGGACCCGGAGCCGGGCCGTGAGCCGACCCCGGAGCCGGGCCGTGAACCCGCCCCGGAACAGGACGGCCGTGAGACCGCCCCGGAGCCCGCAGGCTCCGCTACGCCCGGCCGCGAGCCCGGCGGCCGCGCCCCCGCGGCCAGCGCCGGTTGACGGCGTAGGCCCCGCCGGCCACCACGGCCAGCACCCCGCCCGCCACGCCGAAGGCCGTACCGATCCCGCCGCCGGAGCCCGCACCGGACGCCGACGGGTTGTTCTCGTGGGACTGGGCCGGGGATCCGTGGGAGGTGGTGTCCGCGCTCTTCGGCGGCACCAGCTCGCCCACCGGCTTGACCTTCCCGCTCGCCGCGAAGCCCCAGTCGAGCAGGTCGGCGGTCTCCTCGTACACGGAGTTGGCACCGCCGGTCCCCGGGTTCATCACCGTGACCAGCAGCTTCTTGTCGCCGCGCTGGGCGGCGCCGGTGAAGGTGGAGCCGGCCATCGTCGTGCTGCCGTTCTTCACCCCGGCGATCCCCTTGTAGGGGGAGAGGCCGCCGGCGCCGGTCATCAGCCGGTTGGTGTTCTGGATCTCGAAGGTCTCGCGCGGCTTGCCCGACTCCTGCCGGCCGGGGAACTTCGCGCTGGCCGTGCCGCAGTACTCCCGGAAGTCCTGCTTCTGCAGACCCGAGCGGGCGATGAGGGTGAGGTCGTAGGCGCTGGAGACCTGGCCCGGAGCGTCGTAGCCGTCCGGGGACACCACGTGCGTGTCCAGGGCCTGGAGCTCCTCGGCGTGCGCCTGCATGTCCTTGACGGTCTTCTCGACGCCGCCGTTCATGGCCGAAAGTACGTGCACGGCGTCGTTCCCGGAGCGCAGGAACACCCCCAGCCACAGGTCGTGGACGCTGTACTCGGCGTCCTCCTTGATGCCCACCAGGCTGGACCCGGAGCCGACCCCGTCCAGTTCCTCCTGGCTGACCTTGTGGACCCGGTCCTTGGGCAGACCCGGCAGCACGGTGTCGGCGAAGAGCATCTTCATGGTCGAGGCAGGGGGGAGCCGCCAGTGCGCGTTGTGCGCGGCGAGGATCTCGCCCGTCTCGGCGTCGGCCACGATCCACGAACGGCCCGTCAGGTTCGTCGGCAGCGCGGGCGCGCCGGGCAGCAGGCTGACCTGGGTACCGGGCTGCCCGAGCGCCGAGCCGCCGACCGTGGACATCGAGGCGGGCGGCGCCGGCGCCTTGCGCGGCTGCCCCTTCCCGTCCACCGGTGGCGTCGGCGCGGCGTACACGGGCGAGGCCAGCAGCGTCGGGATCAGCAGGGCGGGAAGCGCGGCGGATAGGACCGTCAACGCGGTCTTCTTGGCAGACACGCAGGTGAAAGTACATCCCGATTCTGTGCTTAGCGTCACGGACCGGCCAACCCGCCGCAACCACCGCCGGGACAGCCCACCCCGGCGCGTCCGTCCTGGGGACGAAACCGATACTGAGTCCATGAAACTCAGCCGCGCCGTTTCCTGGTTCCTGCTCGCCTTCGGAGTGTGGAGCTGGTTCATCTGGGTGTCTTTCGTCCGGAACCTGTGGAAGGACGGCAGCGGTCTGGCCTTCGACGACGCGGGGGACCCGACCGGGTACTTCTGGGTCCACCTTCTCTTGGCGGTGGCGTCCTTTCTCCTGGGGACGGCCGTCGGAGTGATCGGGTTGCGCGGGGTGCGGGCGCTGCGGCGTGAATCACGTACGGAGGCGGGCGCGTGAGGATCCTTCTCTTCACGGTCGTGGCCCTGCTGGTCCTGACCCTGCTGGTCCTGGTGCACCGCTGGCTGTGGATCCGCCTGGTCCGCGACACCACGGCCCCCGGCAGCGCCGTCCGCCGCACGGGCACCGCCCTGGCCTTCGCTCTCCCGCTCCTCTCGGTGGCCGCCCTCACGGCGGGCCGCGCGGGAGCCCCCTTCTGGCTGGAGCGCACGGTCGCCTGGCCGGGCTACATGTGGCTGGCCGTCCTCATGTACCTCACCCTGGCGATGCTGGTGGCCGAGCCGGTCCGAGCGCTATGGCTCCGCCGGCAGAACGGCCCCACGGCCCGGGCGGGCTCGGGGGCGCAGTCCCGCTCCGCCTCCGCCCCCACCCCGGGGTCCGGGGTGGAGCCCCGTAACGCCCCCGCCGCCGCGGGCGCGGACGCTTCGGGGCCCGGGGCGGAGCCCCACCGCGCGGCGGAGCCGCATGATCCGGGGCAGCGGGAAGGGGCGGGGAGGGGATCAGCGCCGCAGGCCACGCTCGAAGCCACCGCCGCCCCCACGGCCCCGGCCGGGCAGCACACCACGGCGGCAGCCGAACCGGCGGAGGCGAACCCGGCCGAGGCCGACTCCGCGCAGCCCACCCCCTCCGGCGTCAGCCGCCGCCGCTTCGCGCGGATCGTGGCCGGCACGGCAGCCGCCGCAACGGCCGGCACCGTCGGCTACGGCACGTACGGAGTCCTCCGCGGCCCCCGCGTGAAGCGGGTCCAGGTCCCCCTGGCGAAGCTCCCCCGCGCGGCCCACGGCTTCCGCATCGCCGTGGTCAGCGACATCCACCTCGGCCCGATCCTGGGCCACGCGCACACCACCCGGATCGTCGACACGATCAACCGCACGCAGCCTGACCTCATCGCCATCGTGGGCGACCTCGTCGACGGCAGCGTCGAAGACCTCGGCCCCGCCGCCGAACCGCTCCGCGGCCTCCGCGCGCGCCACGGCTCGTACTTCGTCACCGGCAACCACGAGTACTTCTCCGGCGCCCAGCAGTGGGTGGACCACGTCCGCGAGCTCGGCCTCACCCCCCTGGAGAACGCCCGCCGCGAGCTCCCGCACTTCGACCTCGCCGGGGTCAACGACATCGCGGGCGAGAGCGAGGGCCACGGCCCGGACTTCCAGGCGGCCCTGGGCGACCGGGACCGGGCCCGCAGCGCCGTGCTCCTCGCCCACCAGCCGATCGTCATCGACGAGGCCGTCCGGTACGGGGCCGACCTGCAGCTCTCCGGCCACACCCACGGGGGCCAGCTCTGGCCCGGCGAGTACCTCGCCGAGCTCGCCAACCCCACCGTCGCCGGGCTGGAGCGCTACGGCGACACCCAGCTGTACGTCTCGCGCGGCGCGGGTGCCTGGGGGCCGCCGGTCCGGGTGGGCGCACCGTCGGACATCACAGTCGTCGAACTCGCCTCATATCAGTCCTGAACCGTCCGAACCTGCAACGCCACGCGACAAATCGGCCTTCCCGAGGCCGAAATTCCATGATGGGATGTGACCGATAATCGGACAACGGGTCGCGGACTTCGGTGTGCGCCCACACGGGGTGGAGTCAAGGATGTTGCGGTCTGTCCGCTCGAAAGTCATCGCGGCCGGGCTGGTCCTCGGCGTCGGCTCCGTCGCCGCCTGGCAGTTGCTGCCCGACGGGGCCGGTGGCGGGGAGCCGATCCGCGTCGGCGCGAGCGACGTGGTCTCCTCCCTCGACCCCGCCGGGGCGTACGACGCGGGCTCCTGGGCCCTGTTCAGCAACGTCTACCAGTCGCTGCTGACCATCAAGACCGGCTCGGACACCCCGGTGCCCGACGCGGCCTCCGCCTGCAACTTCATCGGCGACAAGCTCACCACGTACCAGTGCGAGCTGCGCCCGGACGTGAAGTTCTCCTCCGGCCGGGCGATCACCGCCGAGGACGTCAAGTACTCCTTCGACCGGATCAAGGCGATCAACTCCGACCAGGGTCCGGCGCCGCTGTTCAACACCCTGGAGTCGGTCAAGGCCGAGGGCCGCACCGTCACCTTCAGCCTCTCCGCCGACGACGCCACCTTCCCGTTCAAGATCGCGACGGGCGCCGCCTCGATCGTGGACAAGGACAAGTACCCGGCCAAGGCCCTGCGCGAGGACGAGAAGGTCGACGGCTCCGGCCCCTTCACCCTCGACGGCTACACGGCCGGCGCGAGCGCCGACCTCAAGCCCAACGCCTCGTACAAGGGCCAGGGCAAGGTCTCCAAGAGCGCGGTCACCGTGAAGTACTTCAAGGACTCCGCGCAGCTGGAGCAGGCCTGGAACGACCGCGGGATCGAGGTCGCCCACCGCGACATGCCCCCGGCGGTCCTGGCCGGCCTGAACCCGGGCCTGGAGGACACCCGGTACCAGGCCTCGGGCGGTACGGAGATCCGCAGCATGGTCTTCGACCTCCGCCCCGGCTCCCCGGTGGCCCAGCCCGCCGTCCGCCAGGCCGTCGCGGCGATCGTGGACCGGGCCAAGATCGCGACCGAGGTCCACAAGGGCACGGTCACCCCGCTCTACTCCCTCGTCCCGGCAGGCATCTCCGCCCACAGCACGCCGTTCTTCGACGCCTATCCCACGCCGAGCGGGCTCACCGCGAAGAAGCTCCTCAAGGACGCCGGGATCGCCACCCCCGTCGCGATCTCCCTCGGGGTCAACGTGCGCGGCTCCAGCGTTGCCGAGGCGGAGGAGCTGAAGGCGCAGCTGGAGTCCACCGGCCTCTTCAAGCTGACCATCCAGCCGGTCGAGAAGTGGAACGACTTCCAGAAGGCCTACGCGGCGGGCGAGTTCGACGCCTACACCATCGGCTGGATCGCCGACTTCCCGGACGCGGACAACTTCCTCGCCCCGCTCGTCGGCGCCGACAACTCGATGAACAACGGCTACTCCGACAAGACCGTCGACTCCCTCATCACCCGCACCCAGTCCTTCTCGGACCGCGGCGCCGCCGCCAACGACTTCCGCGACCTGCAGAAGCTGGTCGCGCAGCAGGTCCCGATGCTGCCGATCTGGCAGAAGAAGGACTACGTGATGTCCCGCGAGGCCGTCACGGGCGCCCAGTACCTCTCGGACGGCACCGGCGTGTGGCGGCTGTGGGAGCTCAACTGGCTGTAGGACCGGGGCCCGTGGCCGGGCCTTGCTCCGGGCCTCGCTCCAGGCCTTGTGTCCGGGCTTACGCCGGGCCCTCCTCCGGGCCCTCCTCCGGGCCGGCGTCCGGGTCGGAGGCCCGCTTGCGGCCCGGCCGGGACACGGCGCTCTGGGCCATGCCCGGCAGGAAGTCCGTGAACAGCTCGTGCACCTCCCGCACCAGCGGCCGCAGCACCCGGAACCGGGCCAGGATGATGCCCCGGGTCGTGAGCTGCGCGCCGCGCTGTGCGAGGCGCCGGGTCTTCTCGCTGTCCGGGGAGCGGTCGAAGACCCAGTAGAGGACCAGGCCCATCTGCGAGAGCCACATCAGCTCCGGCAGTACGTCGGCCAGTTCGTCGGGCACCTTGGTCTTGGCCCCCGCCAGCACCTCGCGGTGCATGTCGATCGCCTGCTTGCGGGCCGCCTCCGACTCCGGGGAGAACGGGCTGAGCGGGCTCTCGGGGTCCGCGGCGTTCTTGAAGAACTGCGAGGCGAACTCGTGGTACGGCGCGGCGATGTCCAGCCAGCTGGTCAGTACGCCGGCGAGCCGCTTCTGCAGATCGGTCTCGTTGTCCAGGATCGGCCGGACCGCCGCCAGGTGGGCGGCGCCGATCCGGTCGTAGAAGCCCTGGACCAGGTGTTCCTTGGACTCGAAGTAGTAGTAGGCGTTGCCGACCGATACTCCGGCCTCCTTGGCGATACCGCGCATCGTCGTCTTGTCGAAGCCGCGCTCCTGGAAGAGGCGGAGCGCGGTTTCGAGGATGAGCGTGCGGGTCTGCTCGCTCTTGGGAGCCTTCTGATCAGTCACGGTCCCGAGCCTATCGGGGCGCGGAACACTGGTCGTCACAGGCCGGTTCCCCCGTCTGCGCCGGGGAGCCGTCCCGTACGGCCTCGCGCCAGGTGGAGGCGGTGTACATGGCCGCCCTGGCGAAGGGCCGGCCGGCCGGGGTGGCCAGCCAGTTCGCCTTCGGCCGGTGCTCGGCCAGCGCCCACAGGCAGACGATGAAGGCGTCCGTCCCGGTCCACACCTGCCCGGAGTCGCCGATGACGGTGATCTCCTTCAGCGTCGAGGCGTGGTCGAGCCGCGGGTACCGCCGCTGCGCCTCGGCGGAGGCCGCGGGGACGAGCCGGAGCGGTACGAGCCGGCGCTGGCCGATCAGCCAATGCCGGATGTGCACGCAGAGCGGGCAGTTCGCGTCGTAGAGCACCGTCAGGTGCCGGGTCGCCGCGGTGGCCACGGGGATCAGGCCCCGGTGGGCGCGGTCCACCCCTGGGGCGCGGTCCACCCCTGGGGGGCGACCGGCGGGGTCTGCTGGCGCTCCATGATTCCCCGGCGGCGCATCTTGTTCAGCACCCAGACGTTCGCGAGGTGCATGAAGCCGAGGACCAGGAGCACGACTCCGAGCTTGACCGACAGGGCCTCGAAGAGTCCGCGGGCCGCGATGATCTCCTCGGCCGACCGCAGGTAGAGGGTCACGAAGCCGATGTTGACGAGATAGAAGCCGACCACCAGGAGCTGGTTGACGGCGTCGGCGAGCTTCTCGTTCCCCTGGAGGACGTCGCCGATGAAGACCCGGCCGTTGCGGCTGAGCGTGCGCGCCACCCAGACGGTGAGTCCGATGCTGATGAGCAGGTAGATGACGTACGCGACCACGGTGAGGTCCATTGCCCTCAGCCCCCTTGAACGTGTTCAACTGCTGACGTCACTGACTGTAGACCTCTTTTTGAACAGGTTCAAGCGAATGGCGCGCCCGCCTGTTTCAGCGCCCCGGGGGGACCGCCTCGAAGAGGAAGGGCAGCAGCAACCGGTTGATCTCCTCGGGGCGTTCGAGGGAGGGGAGGTGCCCGGCCCAGGGCAGCTCGACGTGGACGGCGCCGGGCAGGAGGGAGGGGAGCTCGGCGGGGACGTCACGGAAGTCGGCGATGTCGTGCGCGCCGCCGACGGCGAGGACGGGGGCGGTGACCGCGGCCGGATCGAAGACGGGCTCGGGGAGCTCGTGGTCCCAGTCGGCGTCCAGGCCGCCCCGCAGGTTCCCGAGCTGCATGGCCCGTACGAGGGCGTGCGCGGCCGCGTCGGCGTCGGGGCCGAGCCACTGGCGGGCGTTGAGCCCGGCCGCACCCTCCAGGTCGCCGGCTTCCAGCAGGGCGGCCTCGGCGGCGTTGAAGGCGAGCAGTGCGGGGCCGCGCCGTTGCGCGGGCCGGGCGGGGCAGAGCAGGGCCAGCGCACTCACCAGCTCCGGATGCAGCGCGGCCAGCGTCAGCGCGACCCGCCCGCCGTAGGAGCTGCCGACGAACGCGGCCCGCCGGATGCCGAGATGGTCCAGCAGCGCCCGTACGTCCTCGTGGTCGCTGTACGGAGCCTTGGCGGCGGGGGAGTCCCCGCAGGTGCGGAAGTCCGGCCGGACCACCCGGAACCCGGCGGCGAGCAGGGGCTGCCACTGCGGCTCCCACATCCGGCGGTCGCACACGGAGGAATGGAGCAGTACGACGGCCGGAGCGTCGGCGGGGCCGTCCACATCATGAGAAATGGTCATCCGGTGATCTTCGGAGACCGGCCGCCGTCGCGCCACCCGATTCCCGCCCGGACGGGCTTACATGCTCAGTGCGCGCGCCTGGTTGATCTGGCTCATGACCCACATGTAGGTGCCCGGGTCCACCGCGGGGATCATCGTGGAGTGGTGGCGGCCGCCGCTGTTCACGGTGATCTGGATGTAGCCCGTCGTGCGGCGCTCCTTCATCAGGAGGAAGAACAGGCCGAGCAGGCAGAACAGGAAGAAGATGACGGCCAGCACGATCGCGTGCGCCGGGATCTTCTCCTCCGTCCGCGAGAAGTCCGTGGCGTTCCAGATGGCGCCGCGCAGCGGCATGTTGCCCGACGGGGTGATGATCTGGTCCCCGGCGATCGTGATGTCGCCCAGGGAGAGCCCGGCGGCCGGGTACGGCATCGGCGCCATCGGCGGCATCTGCGCCGGAATGCCCTCTCCGGCGATGGTCGGCTGGTAGGCGGGGGGCTGCGGGTACCCGTACCCGGGCTGGGACGGGTCGGCCGGCGGGTAGCCGTAACCGGGCTGGGGCGAACCGGCCGGCGGGTAGCCGTATTCGGGCTGCGCCGGGGCGCCGTAACTCGGCGTGCCGGGACCCCACTTGTAGTCTCCCTGGCCGCCACCCTGATTCGGGTCGCCCGCGTACGGATTCGGCTGCTGCTCACTCATGATGTCGATCCTTACACAGCCTTCCCCGGCCCAGTAGGCCGATTGTCAGTGCCCCCTCCTAATCTCCTGACATGGGAAGCGTGATCTTCGTCGACGAGACGACTGCCGGGGGCCGCGGTGACGGCTGGGGGATGGAAATCGCCGAAGAGAGACTCGCGCTGCGCGAGTTGATCCGCAGGCGCATATTCCAGGAGGTGGCCGAAGCCAAAGCGGCGCGCCCGGGGGCGATCGCGGCCGCGACCGGGAGCCGGCTGGTGCGCCCGGCCACAGCGGACCGCCCGGTCGATCCGCAGGCGCAGACCGAGGCGGCCCTCGCCGCCTTCGGGCGCAACGGCTTTCTCGTCCTGGTGGGAGACCGCCAGATCACGGACCTGGACGAGGAGATCGACCTCCCGCTCGGCACGGAGGTCACCTTTCTCAAGCTCGTTGCCCTGGTGGGTGGCTGACATGGCGGCCGCCCCCGGCGAAGCGACCTGGCAGCTCTTCGACTTCGAGGAGCTCGGGCGGACCTACTACACCTACAACGGCATCTGGGCCACGCGGGTGCGGGAGGATCTGGCCGCCGGGCGCACCATCCCGCCCGCCGCCGTGGCGACCCTGCGCCGCAGCGCCCTGATGACCTACGGCAACTCCGAAGTGAGGAACGCCGTCGGGCAGCTGACCGGTCCCGCCCTCAACGTCGGCGAACAGTGGGCCGACGCGGCCATGGCCGACGGCCGCTGGGATCCGCTGCTCGCCCACGCCGCCACCGCCACCGCGGCCCGGCCCAGTACCAAGTGGGAGGAGACCGCCCGCGCGCTCGTCGCGGACAACGGGCCCGGCCCGGACGCCCTGCGCGAGGCCGTCACCGGCTGGTTCGCGCTCGTGGACCGGCCGCGCACCCTGGTCCTGGAGGAGAGCTGGCGCGAGCGCGGCCAGCTCGACGCCCACAATGCCAACGCCCTGCGCGGACTGGCCTGGCTGCTGGCCCTCCTGCCCGCGCACCCCGGGATACCGCGCGCACTCGGCGGGCTCGTGGAGACCTGCCTGAAGAAGGTCCCCGGCCTCGGGCCGCGCAATCCCAAGGTGGCCAACGCCGGGGTCACCGCGCTCTCCCGGATCGAGGACGAGGCGGCCCTCGCCGAACTGGCCCGGCTGGCCGCCCGGGTGACGTTCAAGGGCACCCTCAAGGTCATCGACACGGCCCTGACGGCGCGGGCCGAGGCGCTCGGGCTGAGCCGGGAGGAGATCGAGGAGCTCGCCGTGCCCACCTACGGATTGGGCGGGGCCGGATCGGGCGGGGCCGGCCTCACGGAGGTCGGGCGCGCCGAGGTGTCGTTCGGGCCGGCCACCGCCCTGCTGGAGGTGCGCGGCCCCAAGGTCGCGCTGTCGTGGCGCAACGCGGCCGGCAAGGCGGTCAAGAGCGTGCCCGCCGACGTCCGCCGGCAGCACGCGCAGGAGCTGGGGGAACTCAAGGCGGCCGTCAAGGACATCGACAAGATGCTCTCCGCCCAGGCGGAGCGCCTCGACCGGCAGTTCCTCGCCCGCCGCACCTGGACCTACCGCGCCTGGCGCGAGCGCTACCTCGACCACCCCCTGGTCGGCACCCTCGCCCGCCGCCTGGTCTGGACGGTGGACGGTACGCCCGTCGCCTTCGCGGACGGGGAGGTACGCACCCTCACCGGAGACCCCGTCGCGGAGGGCACCGTCGTCGAGCTGTGGCACCCGGTCGGCCGCGGGGCGGCCGAGGTCGCCGCCGTGCGCGAGCGGCTCGAAGGGCTCGGCGTGACCCAGCCCTTCAAACAGGCTCACCGCGAGGTGTACCCGCTCACCGAGGCCGAGCGGAACACCGGGACGTACTCCAACCGCTTCGCCGCCCACATCCTGCGCCAGCACCAGTTCCACGCGCTGGCGGCCGCCCGCGGCTGGCGCAACAAACTCCGGCTCTGCGTCGACGACTCCGCGCCGCCGGCCACCCGCGAGCTGCCGCAGTGGGGGCTGCGCGCCGAGTACTGGATCGAGGGGGAGGGCGAGGACTACGGCGTCGACACGACCGAGTCCGGCAGCTATCTGCGGCTGCGCACCGACCAGGTCCGCTTCTACCGGATCGATGCCCCGGAGAACTCCGCCGGCACCTACGGCGGCGAGTACCGGATGTGGCTGCGCGACGGCCAGGCGCCGGTCGACCCGCTGCCGCTGACTGAGATACCCGAGCTGGTGCTCAGCGAGGTGCTGCGCGACGTGGACCTGTTCGTCGGGGTCGCCAGTGTGGGAAACGACCCCACCTGGTCCGACGGCGGACCCGGGGGCCGGTTCCGGGAGTACTGGACCTCGTACGGCTTCGGCGAGCTCGGCCAGAGCGCCGAGACCCGGCGGGCGCTGCTGGAGCGGCTGGTGCCGAGGCTGGCGATCGCGGACCGCTGCCGCGTCGAGGGCCGGTTCCTGCACGTCAAGGGCGAGCTGCGGACGTACAAGATCCACCTCGGCTCCGGGAACATCCTGATGGAGCCGAACGACCAGTACCTGTGCATCGTGCCCAAGAGCGGCGGCTCCCCGGACGCGGGCTACCTGCCCTACGAGGGCGACCGGACCCTGGCCGTGATCCTGAGCAAGGCGATGCTGCTGGCCGACGACACGGCCATCACGGACCCGACGATCACGAGCCAGATCCGCCGGGGCTGACACGCAAAAGGCCCCGCCCCCGGTGCGTGAACACCGGGCGCGGGGCCTTCGTACGACTGACTACGACGGGATCAGAAGCGGCGCGTGATGAGGGCGCGCTTCACTTCCTGGATCGCCTTCGTGACCTCGATGCCTCGCGGGCAGGCGTCGGTGCAGTTGAAGGTCGTGCGGCAACGCCACACGCCGTCCTTGTCGTTCAGGATCTCCAGGCGCTGCTCGCCCGCCTCGTCGCGCGAGTCGAAGATGAAGCGGTGCGCGTTGACGATCGCCGCCGGGCCGAAGTACTGGCCGTCGTTCCAGAACACCGGGCACGAGGACGTGCACGCGGCGCACAGGATGCACTTGGTGGTGTCGTCGAAGCGCTCGCGGTCCTCGGCGGACTGCAGGCGCTCGCGCGTCGGCTCGTTGCCCTTGGTGACCAGGAACGGCATGACGTCCCGGTACGCCTGGAAGAAGGGCTCCATGTCGACGACGAGGTCCTTCATCACCGTCAGGCCCTTGATGGCCTCGACCGTGATCGGCTTCTCCGGGTTGATGTCCTTGATCAGCGTCTTGCAGGCGAGCCTGTTCTTGCCGTTGATCCGCATCGCGTCGGAGCCGCAGATGCCGTGCGCGCACGAGCGGCGGAAGGTCAGCGTGCCGTCGAGGTCCCACTTGATCTTGTGGAGACCGTCGAGCACGCGCTCCTTCGGGTCGATCTCGATCTGGAAGTCCTGCCAGGTGGACTCCTCCGAGATCTCCGGGTTGAACCGGCGGATCCGGAACGTGACCGTGATGAACGGCGAAGCGGCGGCCGCCGCCTCCATCTGGTCCGTCTTGCTCAGGGTCGGGGTGGCCATCAGTACTTACGCTCCATCGGCTGGTAGCGGGTGACGACGACCGGCTTGTAGTCCAGGCGGACGGAGTCCTTGCCGTCGTCGCCGACCTCGCGGTACGCCATGGTGTGGCGCATGAAGTTGACGTCGTCGCGGTTCGGGTAGTCCTCGCGGTAGTGACCGCCGCGGGACTCCTTGCGCGCCAGCGCGGACACGGCCATGACCTCGGCCAGGTCGAGCAGGTTGCCCAGCTCGATGGCTTCCAGCAGGTCCGTGTTGAAGCGCTTGCCCTTGTCCTGGACGGACACGTTCAGGTAGCGCTCGCGCAGCTCCGCGATCTTCTCGACCGCGGTCTTGATCGTCTGCTCGGTGCGGAACACCATCACGCAGGCGTCCATCGTCTCCTGGAGCTCCAGGCGCAGCTCCGCGACCCGCTCGTTGCCCGTGGAGTTGCGCAGCCGCTCGACCTGGTCGATGACCTGCTGCGCCGGGTTCTCGGGCAGCTCGACGTAGTCGTGGGCGTGGGCGTACGCGGCCGCCGCGATGCCCGAGCGCTTGCCGAAGACGTTGATGTCCAGCAGCGAGTTGGTGCCCAGGCGGTTCGCGCCGTGCACCGACACGCACGCGACCTCGCCGGCCGCGTACAGGCCCGGGACGACGGTGGTGTTGTCCATGAGGACCTCACCCTCGACGTTCGTCGGGATGCCGCCCATGGCGTAGTGCGCGGTGGGCTGGATCGGGATCGGGTCCGTGTACGGCTCGATGCCCAGGTAGGTGCGCGCGAACTCGGTGATGTCCGGGAGCTTCGCGTCGAGCTGCTCCGGCGGCAGGTGCGTCAGGTCCAGGTACACGTGGTCACCGGCGGGACCGCAGCCGCGGCCCTCACGGATCTCGGTGTAGATGGAGCGCGAGACGACGTCACGGGACGCGAGGTCCTTCATGACCGGCGCGTACTTCTCCATGAAGCGCTCGCCGTCCTTGTTGCGGAGGATGCCGCCCTCACCGCGGGCGCCCTCCGTCAGCAGGATGCCCATGCGCCAGATGCCCGTCGGGTGGAACTGGAAGAACTCCATGTCCTCCAGCGGCAGGCCGCGGCGGTAGCACGCCGCCTGGCCGTCACCCGTGAGGGTGTGCGCGTTGGAGGTCACCTTGAAGAACTTGCCGGTGCCGCCCGAGGCGTAGATGACGGACTTGGCCTGGAACACGTGGATCTCGCCGGTGGCGAGCTCGTACGCGACCACGCCGGCCGACTTCTTGACGCCGTCCTCCTCGACCAGGAGCTGGTCCAGGACGTAGAACTCGTTGAAGAACTCCACGCCCTCCTTGACGCAGTTCTGGTACAGCGTCTGGAGGATCATGTGGCCGGTGCGGTCCGCGGCGTAGCAGGACCGGCGGACCGGCGCCTCGCCGTGGTTGCGGGAGTGTCCGCCGAAGCGGCGCTGGTCGATGGTGCCGTCCGGGGTGCGGTTGAACGGCAGGCCCATCTTCTCGAGGTCGAGGACCGCGTCGATGGCCTCCTTCGCCAGGATCTCGGCGGCGTCCTGGTCGACCAGGTAGTCACCGCCCTTGACCGTGTCGAAGGTGTGCCACTCCCAGTTGTCGTCCTCCACGTTGGCGAGCGCGGCGGCCATGCCGCCCTGCGCGGCGCCCGTGTGGGAGCGGGTGGGGTAGAGCTTGGTCAGCACGGCGGTGCGGCTGCGCTTCGTCGATTCGATGGCGGCGCGCATGCCTGCGCCGCCCGCCCCGACGATGACGGTGTCGTACTTGTGGATCTTCATTGGTTTCGCCTCAGCCCCGTTGCCTAGCGGATGTTCGGGTCGAAGGTGAAGATCACCAGCGTGCCCAGAAGAATGGTGAACACCGTGGCGGTGTAGAGCAGGCCCTTGAGCCACAGACGCGTGTTGGCGCGCTCCGCGTAGTCGTTGATGACGGTACGCAGACCGTTCGCGCCGTGCAGCATCGCGAGCCACAGCATCAGCAGGTCCCAGCCCTGCCAGAACGGGGAGGCCCAGCGGCCCGCCACGAAGGCGAAGCCGATCTTGGAGACGCCGCCGTCGAGGACGAGCTGGATCAGCAGGTGGCCGATGACCAGGACGACGAGCACGATGCCCGAGAGGCGCATGAAGAGCCACGCGACCATCTCGAAGTTGCCGCGCGTCGAGCGCGGCGTCTTGCTGGTGCGCTTGCGCGGGGCCTCGATGTACGGCGCCGGGTTGTCGACGTCGTAGAGGGACACGCCCTCCACGTCACCGATGCCCTTTTCGAAAGAAGTGTCAGAAGACATGCGTGTCACTTCCCGAAGAGTTCGAGGTAAGCGTGTCCGAGGACGGGGTACAGGGCCCCGACCATCAGCACGACCCAGATGCCCACCACGGTCCAGAGCATCTGCTTCTGGTAGCGGGGGCCCTTGGACCAGAAGTCCACGGCGATGACACGGAGACCGTTGAGCGCGTGGAACAGGATTGCGGCGACGAGGCCGTACTCCAGCAGCGCGACGATCGGAGTCTTGTAGGTAGCCACGACATCGTCGTACGCCTCGGGTGAGACGCGGACGAGAGCGGTGTCGAGGACGTGTACGAACAGGAAGAAGAAAATGAGGACGCCGGTGACTCGATGAGCCACCCAGGACCACATTCCTTCCCGGCCGCGGTACAACGTTCCAGCCGGCACGGAAAACCCTCCGGAAGCGGGGCGGGGGCCAGCCGGCTTCTTTGTCGGTCGGGCCCGGCCGGGTACGGTCCTCCGGCCCCGGACATCGTAGCGACGCTTTGTCGGTTCCCTTGCGCGGGGGCCATCGGTGTGATCAAACAGGCACGGACGGACTATCCCACAGGGGCGAATAGCCCGAATTCGGCAGCAGATACCCCATCTGCCGAGGTCAGCCAGTGTGTCAGGTCGGCGAGCCGGACCTGCGCGACGCGACGGAGCTCGTCCGCGGAGATCGCGCGCTCCTCGTCCACGTCCAGCTCCATCCGCCGCCGGATCGCGGCCAGCAGCTGGTCCGCCTGCTCCTCCGGAGTGGTCCCGTCGAGGCAGATCACGAAGGCGTGGGAGAAGGTCCGCTCGTACTCCGCGTGCGCCGCGTCGAGCGCGAGGAGCGCGGCGTACGAGGCCCCGTGCTCCAGCTCCGGCGGGAACTCGCAGGCCAGCGCCTCGGAGAGGTCCGCCTGGGAGAGGTCGTACGAAGCTTCGTCCGCGGCGGCGAGTAGCGCGCCGAAGTCGGGGTAAGGGCGGTGGGCGGCCACCCGGTGGGCCCAGCGCCCGCTGCCGCAGCAGTGCAGCAGGGCTGAATGGGCGGCTTCGGGGGGCAGGGCGTTGAACCGCTCGAGCCCGGAGCCGCCGAAGGGGCCGGTGCCGTCGAAAGGGTCGGAGTCGCCGAAGGCGCCGGCGCCGTGGAGGGAGTGGGAGCCGTGTGAAGGGTCGGAGCCTCCGCGGGCCTGTGCCGGAAGGTGGCTGGACAGCGGGGGGCTCCTCGTGGCGTGGCGCGGGTGTCCCGCCACGCTATCGACGCGGGGCCGGGTGTGTCGTACCCATTCGCGGATTTCACTCGGAAGTGAGCCGAAAGGATGACGGGAGCGCGTGCCGGACCGGGCGCGGGGCCACTTGGGGCCCCCGCGTGGGCCGGGGCATGATGGCCGTGGGGACGGCGCGGAAGGGGAGGGCGACCGAGGCCGCCACCCCCCACAGGAGAGGCCCCGGCCGCCATCCGTCGCGGACTCGTGCGACAAGCCCGCACCCCTGTCAGCGTCTTCGGTGCGTTTTGTGTCACACCTCGCTCCGCGCAGGGATGGTTGCACGTTGTACAACTCGTGGACGAAGGTGCTTGAAAGCCGTAACGTGCTGATTTGCGCCACACATACGGGACTGTGAACGGGTTGGGGATTTTGCTGGGGGACGACGCGGAGCTGACCACCGCGGTGCTCGCGGCACAAGACGGCGACGAGCTCGCGTTCCGTTCTGTGTACCGCTCCGTGCACCCGCGCCTGCTCGGATACGTCCGCACGCTCGTCGGGGACGGCGACGCGGAGGACGTCACCTCCGAAGCCTGGCTGCAGATCGCCCGCGACCTCGACTCCTTCACCGGCGACGCCGACCGCTTCCGCGGCTGGGCCGCCCGCATCGCCCGCAACCGCGCCCTCGACCACATCCGGATGCGCGGGCGCCGGCCCGCCGTCGGCGGGGACGAGACCGAGCTGACGGGGCACGCCGCCGAGTCCGACACCGCCGGCGAGGCCATGGAGTCCCTCTCCACCTGCCGCACCATGGAACTCATAGCCCAGCTCCCGCAGGACCAGGCCGAGGCCGTCGTCCTGCGGGTGGTCGTCGGCCTGGACGCCAAGAGCGCCGCCGAGACCCTGGGCAAGCGCCCCGGCGCGGTACGCACCGCCGCCCACCGGGGCCTGAAGAAGCTGGCAGAGCTGCTCGGCGCGGACGAGGACTTCGATCCGGAGTCCGGCCCCGAGGCCGGCACGGGCTCCGCAGTGGGCGTCGGCTCCGGGCGCCGGCGAGGCCTCGGTGATAATGACGCGAGTCGCGCACGGGGCGCCGGGGACGGGCGGGACCTCGACGCCGTACCGGCGCAGCGGGCCCGCGCCGCGGGCCTCGTAGAACAAACCGGTGTGACGCATTCACGTTGGCGGACGCAGAAGGACATGTGATGGCCGACGAGCGCGACAGGTGGCTGGACAAAGCCGCGGCGGACAGACTGCTGCGCGGAGAACCGGCCGCACCTGGCGCCGAGCACCAGGCCCGGGTCCGGTCCGAGCGGCTGCGCGCCGCCCTCGACGCTCTCGCCGAGCCTCCGCCCGCGGCCCCGGGCGGGCTGCCCGGCGAACTGCGCGGAGAGGCCGCCGCGGTCGCCGCCTTCCGCGCGCGCGGCTCCGTCCTGCGGGCGGAACTCCAGACGGGGGCTCCTGACGCCGCGCTGTTCGGCTCCGCGGACACGGTGGTCGAGCTCGGCCCGCAGGCCGGCCAGGCCGCAGCCCCTTCCCGGCGCGGCCGCCCGATCCGCTTCGCCCTCGCGGCCGCGGTGGCCGGCGTCGCCGTGGGCGGCCTGGCGGCCGCCGCGGGCACCGGACTGCTGGACCGGGACGCCCGGGACACCGCCGGCCGGGTGCCGGCCGTCTCGGTGTCGGTCGGCTCCTCCTCCGGGGCCTCGGCGGACGGCGGGTACGCGACACCCTTCGCGCTGCCCCGCACCACCACGCCGCCGGACGGCGGGGGCCGGAGCGGCAGCCCGAGCCCGGGCAACACCCCGGGCACGGACGGGCGTACGCCGGCGGCACCCGACGGCGTCTCCGGGGCGATCGGTGGCACCGGCGCGGAACCGTCCACGAGCGGCTCGACCGGAGACAAGAACGGCCACGACCGGTCCCTCCAGGGCGGCGCCGACGGCGCGACGACCGACCCCCGCGACGGTTCGGACCGGGACCGGGACCGGGACCGGGAGAGCCGCACCGGAGTGGTGCAGCTGTGCCGGGACTTCCGGTCGGGGAAGATCGACGAGGCCGGCCGCGAGAGGCTCGTGCGCCTGGCCAAGGGGCTGCTGCGGGTCCCGCGCTACTGCCAGCTGGTGCTCGACTCGGCCACCGGCGGGGGATCGGGCGCGGACGCGCCGGGCTCCCCACCGGGCTCGGACACGCCCCCGGAATCCCCGTCACGCTCACTGCAGCTGTCACCGGCCGGGACGGCTCCGCCGAAGGGCCCGGACGCGGGTCAGCGCCGCTGAGGGCCGGGTACCGGACACTGGCGTGAAACGGTTCGAACCCCCGCTGTAACACTTTTCGAACCGGTGGCGCAGTACATAACGAGCCGACTGGTCATCGGCAGCGCATGAGCCGGGGTTCCCCCCGTACCCCTGGGCTCTGCGCAACCGGCGCGGGCGGGATTCGTTCCCCCGATCCCGCCCGCGCCCTCAACTTCCGACCGTGGACGCCATGGACGCCATGGACGCCATGGACACAGGGATCCGGCCGGGAACGCCCGGCCCGGACGTCCCCGCTCGTCGCTCCCGCCCCCGGCCGCCGGCGGATCACCAGTAGACGACGACCTTGTCGCCGACCTTCACCGCGTCGAACAGCGTCGCCAGCCTGGCCTTGTCCCGGACGTTCACGCAGCCGTGCGAGGCTCCGGCGTATCCGCGGGCGGCGAAGTCGGCCGAGTAGTGCACGGCCTGGCCCCCGTTGAAGAACATCGAGTACGGCATCGGCGTGTGGTAGATCGTGGACGTCCAGTCCTTGGCCTTCCACTCCACCTTGAACTCGCCCTCGCGGGTCGGGGTCTTCTCCGAGCCGAAGCGCACGTCCAGCGTGGAGACGACCTTCCCGTCGATCATCCAGGCGAGGGTGCGGCTCTCCTTGCTGATGCACATCACCCGGCCCGTCATGCAGCGTGCGTCGGGCGCGTCAGGCTCGTTGACGGTCGGCGGGCGCAGCTCGGCGGCGGTCGGCTTCTTGGTGGCGTTCTGGATCTTCTTCCAGGTGGGCTCGTCCACGCCGCCGGTGGCGGGCAGGCCGTTCTTCGCCTGGAAGGACTTGACCGCCGCGGTCGTCTTCGAACCGTAGAAACCGGTCGGAGCGACCGTCATCAGCTTGAGCTGGCGCAGCCGGGCCTGCAGTTCACGGACCAGCTCGCTGTCGTCGCCGTTCGCCATGACCTGCTTCACGGTCGGCGAGGGCGAAGCGGAAGCCGAGGGAGACGGCGACGCGGACGGGGACGCCGACGGCGTGGCGTCGCCCGGCTTCCCGTCCGTGGACGGCGAGGCGTCGGGAGAGGCGACCGCCGTGGGCGATGCGGGCCCGGAAGAACCGGGGCCCGCGGACCCCGTCTCCTGCGGCCCGCAGGCGGTCGCGGCAAGCGCGACGGCGGTGGCCAGGCCCAGTGCGCGAACTATTGCTCTCTGGCGGTGCATAGCGGTCCCCCGATTTCTACGTGTGTATCTAGGTGATGCGACGTGGGCGTGGTCAGTTGCAGGGTCGGCCGCGATGTTGCGCCATTGTGACCAGCGGCCACCACGCGGTAGCCGCGGGGACGTTTTATCAGCCCCGGGCCCCTCGGATCCACGAAGGAGCGCGTCACATGGAGCGGCACACCGAGAGCGGGATCCCGATCGCGCCCGTCTACCGGCCGGGTGACCTCGCCGGCTGGGACCCCGGGACCGAACTGGGAGAGCCGGGGGAGTACCCGTACACCCGGGGCGTCCACCCGACGATGTACACCGGACGGCCCTGGACCATGCGCCAGTACGCCGGGTTCGGTACGGCCGCCGAGTCCAACGCCCGCTACCGGCAGCTCATCGCGGGCGGCGCCGCCGGGCTGTCCGTGGCCTTCGACCTGCCCACCCAGATGGGGCACGACTCCGACGCCCCGCTCGCGCACGGCGAGGTCGGGAAGGTGGGCGTCGCGATCGACTCGGTCGAGGACATGCGGGTGCTGTTCGACGGGATCCCGCTCGACCGGGTGTCCACCTCGATGACGATCAACGCGCCGGCCGCGCTGCTGCTCCTGCTCTACCAACTGGTCGCCGAGGAGCAGGGGATCGAGCCCGGCCTGCTGACCGGAACGGTCCAGAACGACGTGCTGAAGGAGTACATCGCACGGGGGACCTACATCTTCCCGCCCGGACCCTCCCTGAGGTTGACGGCCGACGTCTTCCGCTACTGCCGGGCCGAGCTCCCGAAGTTCAACACCATCTCCATCTCCGGCTACCACATGGCCGAGGCCGGGGCCTCGCCCGCGCAGGAGATCGCCTTCACGCTGGCCGACGCGATCGCGTACGTACGGACCGCGCTGGCCGCCGGGATGGAGGTCGACGCGTTCGCACCCCGGCTGTCGTTCTTCTTCGTCGCCCGCACCACCCTCCTGGAGGAGGTCGCGAAGTTCCGGGCCGCCCGGCGGATCTGGGCCCGCGTCATGCGCGAGGAGTTCGGCGCCCGGGACCCGAAGTCGCTGATGCTGCGCTTCCACACCCAGACCGCCGGGGTGCAGCTGACGGCACAGCAGCCGGAGCTCAACCTGGTGCGCGTCGCCGTGCAGGGCCTGACCGCCGTGCTGGGCGGCACCCAGTCGCTGCACACCAACTCCTTCGACGAGGCGATCGCGCTGCCCACCGAGAAGTCGGCCCGCCTCGCGCTGCGGACCCAGCAGGTGCTGGCGTACGAGACGGACGTGCCGCACACCGTCGACCCCTTCGCGGGGTCCTACGCGGTGGAGCGGATGACGGACGGGGTGGAGGCGGCGGCGCTCGACCTGATGGCGCGGGTCGAGGCGATGGGCGGGGCGGTGGCCGCGATCGAGGCGGGCTTCCAGAAGGCGGAGATCGAGCGGAACGCGTACCGGATCGCCCGGGAGACCGAGAGCGGCGAGCGCGTGGTGGTCGGGGTCAACCGCTTCGCGCTGGACGAGGAGGAGCCGTACGAGCCGCTGCGGGTGGATCCGGCGATCGAGGACCGGCAGCGGGCCTCCCTGGCCGCGCTGCGGGCGGGGCGCGACGGGGCGGCCGTGGACGAGGCGCTGGCGGCGCTGCGGGAGGCGGCGGCGGGCACGGAGAACGTGCTCTATCCGATGCGGGAGGCGCTGCGGGCCAGGGCCACGGTCGGGGAGGTGTGCGGTGCGCTGCGGGAGGTGTGGGGGACGTACGTGCCGGCTGATTCCAGCTGGTGAGCGTGGCTGATTCCGGTTCGGTCCCGATCCGTGAAATGGAGTGGCGCGACAGGTGTGTCCTCATGGGACACTCCTGCACATGCTGGGTGTCACAGATCTTCCGACGTATCTCGCCGGCCTGGTGCTGATCATTTTGCTGCCGGGGCCGAACTCGCTCTACGTGCTCTCCGTCGCCGCGCGCGGCGGGGTCCGCCGGGGGTACCGGGCCGCCGCCGGCGTGTTCACCGGGGACGCCCTGCTCATGACCCTGGCCGCGGTCGGCGCGGGGGCGCTGCTGCAGACCAGCCCGATCGTGTTCGGAGTCGTCAAACTGCTCGGCGCCGGGTACCTGACCTGGCTCGCCGTCGGCATGCTGCGGGGCGCGTGGACCATGTGGCGCGCCCGCCGCGAGCGCGCCGGAACCGACGGGCCCGGCGAGAGCGCCCCGGAAGTGGACGTGGCCGCCGCCGGGGTGAAGGCCGGCGAGACGGAGCGGCCCTACCGGCGGGCGCTGCTGATCAGCGTGTTCAACCCGAAGGCCATCCTGTTCCTGATGTCCTTCTTCGTGCAGTTCGTGGACACCGCCTACGCCTACCCGGCGCTGTCCTTCCTGCTGCTGGGCACCCTGATGCAGATCGGCAGCTTCCTCTACCTGACCACGCTGATCTTCGGCGGCAACCGCCTGGCGGCCGTCTTCCGGCGCCGCAAGCGCCTCGCCGCCGGGGCCAGCTCCGCGGCGGGCGTGCTGTTCCTGGGCTTCGCCGCGAAGCTCGCCGTCAGCTGATCCGGCGGGCGGTCAGCCGACCGCCCTGCGCAGCAGCCGGGCCACCCGGCGGGCCGCGCGGCTGCGGGGCAGGAAGGACAACTGCGCCGGGATGCCGCCCGGCAGGCCCAGGGTGGTCAGCCGGCCCCGGGTGAAGTAGCGCCAGGTGTCCGGGGTCAGCCCCGCGGCGAGCCAGCGCTCGGCCTCCGTGCGGCGATGCGCCAGGAGCTTGGGCTGCATGGTGAAGCCCACCGCCGTGACCAGGCCCGCCAGCTCGGCCGCCACCCGTTCGGGTCCCGGCGGGGTCCAGGAGCGTACGGCCGCGGGGTCCGCGAGGTCGGGCAGCAGGGCGTCGGCCAGCACGAGCGGGATCCGGTTGCTGTTCGGGTACGGGGCCAGGCGCGCCAGCACGGCGCGCGTGCCGGTCCGGGCCACGGGGAGCCCGTACAGGGTGGCGGCGGTCAGCAGCCCCGTGGAGAAGCAGCCGACGACCAGGGCCGGGCGCAACCGCTCGTAGAGGGTCTCGGCGAGCACCGGGGTGTTCAGCACGGTGAGCCGTACGCCGAGCCGCTCGGCCTCCTCCTCCGCCCGGCGGGAGTAGGCGGCCGGGGCGCTGGGGTGCGGTTTGAACACCATCTCGCGGTGGCCCAGCGCGTGCGCCCCGCGGACCATCTCCACGTGCAGTTCCTCCTCCTCGTCGGCCGGCACCAGGTCGAGGGCGGAGAGGTACTGGCCCAGCAGGAGCGCGGGGGCCCCGAAGTCCGCGTCGGCCGGCGCGGCCGGCGCGGCCGGCGCGGCCGGCAGTTCCACCGGCATCTCCACGGCCGCTTCGAGCTCGCCGATGACCTTGAGGAAGGCCGCGGCCGGGATCGCCTCGGCCCGTACGCCGAACTCGGTCAGCAGCAGCGGCTCCAGGCCCGGTACGAGGTCCAGGTGCAGCACCCGCCGTACGCGCATTCCGAGCCCGGGGTCGAGGCGGAAGCGGGTGGGACCGTAGCTCATCAGGCCGTCGGCGTAGACCTCCATGGCCGCCCCGGGGAAGAGCCGGCACAGGCTCTGGGCGGGCGGCACCTGGAGCGATTCCACGATCAGCTCGACGCGGTCGGTGCCCAGCCCCCAGGAGGAGCGCAACTGGCGTTCCCACAGCGGGACGTCGTCGGGGCGCGGGCTCCAGGTGCTGGGGTGCTGCGGGGCGATGAAGGCGTTCCAGTCGAGGACCTCGTCGAAACGGGTGCTCAGGGTGGCGAAGCCGGGTGCGGCGGTCAGGCCCGGGGTGATCTCGGCGGTGACGGAGTGGTTGCTGGTCAGCAGGATCCGGCGGCCGGCGGGCGGGAAGAGGTCCGCGTCGAGGGCGGCGGCGAGGGTGGCCGTGCCGTAGAGGGTGGAGGCCATGAAGATCTGGGTGACGTTCACGCCTTCACCCCGGTGGACGAGGTGGACGAGGTGGACGCGGCGGGGGCCGAGGAGGTCGCGGGGGGCGTCGGGGGCGCGGGAGCCGCCGCGGCGGCTCCGGCCGTGCCGCGCCGGCGGAGCCTGCGGAGCAGGGCCGCGCGGTCGGCGTCCATCGTGTCCAGGGTCCGGTCCAGGAGCTGCTGCGGCATTCTGCCGAGTGCGGCCGTGCTCATCGAGCGGAGTTTTCTGGCCACGGGTGGTTCGAACCTTTCGATGGACCCGACATGGTGCGCGATAATCGCGCAGTATGTCCGGACGGCCTTCGGAAGCAGGAGATCGGATTCCCGGTCGGAAGCCGTTTCGGTCAACACCTGATCGAATGCCCGAATAAAATCGAGCTGCCGTTCGTCGCCGATTTGTGTCAGCGAGGTGGAGACCCCGCGACGGTAGAAGATCCCGGGCAGACCGACCGGCGCGAAGGACTCCGCCTCCCGGTGCAGCCGCCAGATCCACGGCCGGTCCTCCGCCGTCCGCAGACCGTCCGTGAAATGGAGCAGCCCGCGGTCCAGCAGCCGGCGGTGGTACATCCCCGCCCAGGCGAACGGATAGTCCACCGAGGTGGCGCGGCTGACGGGCAGGATCCCGGTGCGCGGATCGGCCGCCACCGACTCCGGCCCGTAGGGGACGCGCTGGACGATGCGCGTCCTGCCCGTGCACTGGACGTGGTCGGTACGGACGAAATCGCATTTCAGGGCCTCGATGGCGGCCAGGGTGCGGGCCAGGTGGCCCGGCGCCAGCCAGTCGTCCCCGTCCAGGAAGGCGATGTACTCGCCGCGGGCCGCGTCCAGGCCGGTGTTCCGCGCCGTCGCGAGGCCGCCGTTGCGCTCGTGTCTGAGGTGCACGGCGCCCGGCAGCTCGCGGGCCGCCCGCTCCAGGAGCGCGGGCGTCCCGTCCGTGGAGCGGTCGTCGACGAGCAGGAACTCGAAATCGTCCCGAGCGTTGAGTTCGAGGCTTTTCAGGGCATCCGGCGCATACGTCTGCACGTTGAAGAACGGCACGACAACAGAGAGCTTGAGCACTAGCGAGACATTAGAGCGCGGTTCGTCATTGACTGTGGCCCGGACGCGGATTCCATGTGAACGACGTACGGCGGGAGCGTTAACCCGCACGCTTTCGCATTGAATCGACGGGTTGTTAACCCGCTGTTGTGCGTTCGTTGGGCCGATCACCGAAAAGCCGGAATAACTTCTGCCGGGTGCCAGCAAGCAACAGCCCGGCCCCTGGGGCCGCCCTCCGTGTGGCCGTCCTCGCCGATTCCGACACCCGCTGGAAATGGGGAGCGCTCACCGCGCGCCGTCTCGCCCCCGAGCCGGACTCCGTCCACCTGACGGGATACCTGCTCCGCGGCCGGGCCACGCCCACCGCGCGCCAGCTCGGCGAGGTCGGGGTCGCGGCGGACCGGCTCACCGAAGTCACCTGCGCGCAGTTCCTCGCCGAACTCCGCACGCCGGAGCGGGAGCCGTACGACGTGATCGTCCTCGCCCTGGTCGGCGGCGCCGTCCAGGCCGTCCTGCACGGGGCCCGGGCCCTGTGGCCGCAGCCGGCCGCGCGGCCGGTGTTCGTCACCGGGTACGTCGGGGTCGTCTACGAGAAGCTCGCCGACGGCCTGCTGCTGCGCCACGGGGCCGACCTGGTCCTCGCCAACTCCCGCCACGACGCCGGGCGGTTCCGCGGGGTCTACGAGGGAGTCGGCGCGGACGCCGGAGCCGTCGTGGAGACCGCGCTGCCCTTCCTCGACGGGCAGCCGTACGAGCCCGTGAGCACCACCGCCCACCGGGTGGTCTTCGCCGTCCAGCCGTCCGTGCCGGACACCCGGGCGGACCGCGCCTACCTGCTGCGCCGCGCCGCTGAACACGCCCGGCTGCACCCCGGGCGCGAGGTGCTGATCAAACTGCGCAGCCGGCCGGGGGAGCACACCACGCACCTGGAGGAGCTCCCGTACCAGCGCCTCGCGGAGCAGCTCCCCGGCGGCCTCCCCTCCAACTGCCGTCTGGTGTACGGGAACATGGGCGAGGTCCTGGACACCACGGACCTGCTGGTCACCGTCTCCTCCACGGCGGCCCTGGAATCCCTCCACCGGGGCATCCCGACGGCCGTCCTGACCGACCTCGGCGTCCGCGAGACCCTCGGCAACCACCACTTCCTGGGCTCCGGCTGCATGGCCTCCTGGACCCAGCTCGACGCGGGCCTGCTCCCGAAGGCGGATCCGGACTGGCTGGCGGCCCAGGGCGTGGGCACCCCGGCGGCCGGATCGGCCGGACTGGCGGAACCGGCCGGACCGACCGGACTGGCCGGACCGACCGGATCGGCCGGCGGGCGCGACCCCTACACCGCCGCGCGGGCACGCCTCACGGAACTGCTGGACGGGGGCCCGCTCCCGGCCGTCGCGCCCTACTACACGCAGGACACCGCGCCGGGATACCTGCCCGGGATCCTGGCCAGACACCATCTCGGCCCCGACGGGCACCCGTTGCCCGGCGCGGCCCGGACCGACGCCGGTGGCTCCCGGCTGCGCCGCCGGCTCCGCGCCCACCTGCGCGAAGCCGCCCGCGGCGCCTACCGCCACGGCGTCCAGCGCGTCGCGCCGGTGATCCGCCGCCTGGGGGAGCTGTGAGCCCCCGCCCGGCCGGAGCCGTTACCCGCGCCGCCGTTGCGCGCGCCGCTGCCACCCGCGCCGCCGCCCACCGCGCCGCCGCCTCCGCTGCTCCTGACGTCACCGCCGCCGTCACCGCCGCCGTCCCCGCCCCGGCCACCGCGGGCTCCCGCCGCGAGGCCCGCGCCGTGCCCAGGGTGCTCGCCGTGATTCCCGCACGCGGGGGGTCCAAGGGAGTGCCCGGGAAGAACCTGGCCGACGTCGGCGGGATGCCGCTCGTGGTCAGGGCCGTCCGGGCCTGCCTGGGCGCCGCGACCGTCACCGACGTGCTCGTGTCCACCGACTCCGAGGCCATCGGCGACGCCGCCCGCGGAGCCGGGGCCGTGGTGCTGCGGCGCCCCGCCGGGATCTCCGGGGACACCGCCACCAGCGAGGCCGCCGTGCTGCACGCGCTCGACTCCTTCGAGGAACTGCACTCCGTCACCGTCGACGTGGTCCTCCTCGTCCAGTGCACCAGCCCCTTCGTCACCGCCTCCGACGTGGAGTCCGTCGCCGCAGCCGTCGCGTCCGGCGCCGCCGACTCCGCGCTCACCGCGGCCCCCTTCCACGGCTTCCTCTGGCGGGCGGCCCCCGACGGCTCCGGCACCGGGGTCAACCACGACATCTCGTACCGCCCCCGCCGCCAGGACCGCCCCCAGGACCTCCTGGAGACCGGCGCCGCCTACGCCATGGACGCCGCGGGCTTCCGGACCGCCCGCCACCGCTTCTTCGGGCGGACCCTCCCGGTCGCCACCGACCCCGCACGGGTGCTGGAGATCGACGATCCCCACGACCTGGCCCGCGCCCGCGCCCTCGTACCCGTACTCACCCCCGTGGCCGCACCGGCCGCCACGCCCCGCTCCACCTCGGTCCACCCCTCAGCCCACACCCCGGTGCCGGCGTCCGTGCCCGCACCTCCCCGTACACCCCACGCTCCGAAGGACAGCCCTGCCATGACGGTCACCCCCACCCCCCGCCTCCGGACCTTCGGCTCCCGCATCGCCGGCCCCGGCCACCCCGTCTACGTCGTCGGCGAGATCGGCATCAACCACAACGGCGACCTCGGCAACGCCCTCGCCCTCATCGACGCCGCCGCCGAAGCCGGCTGTGACGCCGTGAAGTTCCAGAAGCGCACCCCCGAGATCTGCACCCCCCGCGACCAGTGGGACATCGAGCGCGACACCCCCTGGGGCCGGATGACCTACATCGACTACCGCCACCGCGTGGAGTTCGGCGAGAGCGAGTACCGCGCCATCGACGAGCACTGCGCCAAGCGCGGCATCGACTGGTTCGCCTCCCCGTGGGACACCGAGGCCGTCGCCTTCCTGGAGAAGTTCGACGTCCCCGCCCACAAGGTCGCCTCCGCCTCGCTGACCGACGACGAACTGCTGCGCGCCCTGCGCGCCACCGGCCGCACCGTCGTCCTCTCCACCGGCATGTCCACCCCGAAGCAGATCCGGCACGCGGTGGAGGTGCTCGGCAGTGACAACATCCTGCTCTGCCACGCCACTTCGACCTACCCGGCCAAGGCCGAGGAGCTCAACCTGCGGGTGATCAACACCCTTCAGGAGGAGTACCCCAACGTCCCGATCGGCTACTCCGGCCACGAGACGGGCCTGCAGACCACCCTGGCCGCCGTCGCGCTGGGCGCCACCTTCGTCGAGCGCCACATCACCCTCGACCGCGCGATGTGGGGCTCCGACCAGGCCGCCTCCGTCGAGCCGGGCGGCCTGACCCGCCTGGTCCGCGACATCCGCACCATCGAGACCGCGCTCGGCGACGGCATCAAGCGGGTCTACGACTCCGAGCTCGGCCCGATGAAGAAGCTCCGCCGCGTCCAGGGGGAGCTCGCCTCCGTCTGATCCTTCACGCACCCCTCGCACCCCTCGCACCCCTCGCACCCCTCGCACCCCTCGCACCCCTCGCACCCCTCGCACCCCTCGGCCCTGGCGGGCCTCCCGGGCTTCGGCGCGCTGCGCCGGACTCCGTCCGGCGTGCCGCCGGCCGCACCGTTCCCATCCACCCTCTGACGAGGAGCACGTGGTGACACCCTCAGCCCCCGCCCCGACCCTGGCCTTCGTCGAAAGCCCGGTCCAGCTCCTCAACGTCCTGGAGTGGGCGCACGCCCAAGGCGCCGGCCGGCGCCTGGGAGTCGTCCCGCGCCAGCCGGCCCGCGGCGGCGGGACCGATCCGGGGCAGGCCGGGGCGGGCCCGGCCGGGCCGGGCTCGGTGGAGGGTCTGCGGATCGTGGTGCTCCCGCCCACCGACCCCATGTCCCGGGGCCAGCTCCGCCGGATGGCCGGGCTGGCCCGGGACGAGGGGCACGAGGTGCGGTGGCAGGAGGCCCGCGGCGGCCGGTTCGCGCCGTTCAAGGCCTTCGCGGCGCTCGCGCGGGAAGTGCGTTCGGCCGAGCGGGTGGTGATAGGGGATCCGTTCTCCCGCTACGTGCAGCTGCTGCTCACCCTGGTCCGGGCCGAGGAGCTCGTCGTGGTCGACGACGGCACCGCGACCATGGAGTTCGTCGCCCAGACGGCCCGCGGCGAGCGCCTCGTGCGCTGGCACCGGGTCGGCGGCGGAGGCCTCCCGGGCCGGCTGCGCGAGCTGGCGTACGCGCCGGTCTCGGCGACGGCCCGGCGGCGGTTCACCCCGGGTCCGGACGGGCGCCGCCGCGTCGAGGTGTTCACCTCGATGCCGGTCACCGCGCACGGCGGGATGACCGTACGGCTCAACGACTTCGCGTGGACCCGGGCCCGCTTCGGCCCGCCCCGCCTGACCAAGGGCACCGACCTGGTCGGGACCTCGCTGGTGGAGACCGGCGTGGTCGACCCGGACCGCTACCTGGAGGCGGTGCGCGCCCTGACCCTGGAACACGGGGCCACCCGCTACTTCGCCCACCGCCGGGAATCCCCGGAGAAGCTGCGGAGCCTGAGCGAGGCCACCGGGCTGGAGATCGTACGTCCCGACCTGCCGCTGGAGCTGATCGCCAGGCGGGGTCCGGTCGGCCGGACGATCGTCAGCTTTCCTTCCACGGTGGTCCACACGCTGCCCTACGCCCTGATCGGCACCGGCGTGACGGTGGCCGTATGCGATGTGGATCCGAGCTGGCTGACCGCATCGGCCTCGGAGCGGGCCCGCGGTTTCCTCGCCGGAGTCACCGACACCGCCCGTGATGTGCACAGACTTCCTGCTCAAGCGGCTCCGGCAGCCGGATGAGTGGAGGGGTGAGCGCGCGAGTTTACCCGCGCCTTCATCCGGTCATGCGTCCAGAGGTCGGGTTTCTTTCCCCTAACGGCATGAACTTTTGGTGATCTCCAGCCAGTTGACCCATGGGTGGGCCTACCCTTAAACGGGTGAACCAGTTGATGTCCCGCGAGTCCCAGACCGCCCTGCCCGGCAAGCCCGACCGGCCCGAGCTGCCCGGCAAGCTTCCGGACCACCTGCGTGCCGAACTGATCGCCTTCCGCCGGGACTTGCACATGCATCCCGAGCTAGGACATCACGAGTTCCGCACCACCGCGGCGATCAAGGCCCGGCTGGAGAAAGCGGGCCTGCGCCCGCGGGTGCTGAAGTCGGGCACCGGGCTCATCTGTGACGTGGGCACGTGGGACGGGGTACGGCCGATGCTGGCCCTGCGCGCGGACATCGACGCCCTGCCCATCCCGGACGCCAAGACGCACGTCTCGTACCGCTCGACCGTCCCGGACCGCGCCCACGCCTGCGGCCACGACGTGCACACCGCGGTGGTGCTCGGTGCCGGCCTCGTCCTCGCCGAGCTCGACCGCCGCGGGGAGCTGCCCCGCCCGGTGCGGCTGCTCTTCCAGCCCGCCGAGGAGGTGCTGCCCGGCGGCGCCACCGAGGCCATCGACTCCGGGGTGCTGGACGGCGTGGGCAAGATCATCGCCGTGCACTGCGACCCGCGGGTCGACGCCGGCCGGATCGGCCTGCGCGCCGGGCCCATCACCTCGGCCTGCGACCGGCTGGAGGTCACCCTCGACGGCCCCGGCGGGCACACCGCCCGTCCGCACCTCACCACCGACCTGGTGACGGCGGCCGCCCGGCTCGCCCTCGACCTGCCCGCCGTGCTGGCCAAGCGGATGGACGCCCGCTCGGGCATGTCCGTCACCTGGGGCCGGATCGAGGCCGGGCACGCCTGCAACGTGATCCCGATGCACGCGGAGCTGTCCGGAACCGTTCGCTGCCTGGACCTGGCCTCCTGGCACGAGGCCCCCGACCAGATCCACGCCGTCATCGACGAGATCGCCTCGATGCACCGGGCCAAGTCGGAGATCACCTACGTGCGCGGGGTGCCCCCGGTCGTCAACGACCCGGCGGTCACCGAACTGCTCCGCGAGGCGATGGGCGCCCGTCGCGGGGCCGCCTCGGTCGAGGATACCGAGCAGAGCCTGGGCGGAGAGGACTTCTCCTGGTACCTGGAGCACGTCCCCGGAGCCATGGCGCGCCTGGGCGTCCGTAAGCCCGGGGACACCGCGAAGCGGGATCTGCACCGGGGCGACTTCGACGTGGACGAGGCCGCGATCGGGGTCGGCGTGGAGTTCTTCACGGCCGCGGCCCTGCTCGACGGGCACCCCGTCGAGGGGCGACGCGCCGGGCTCGCGGGGTCGGCGGGGTAGAAGTTCCTACAACATCGGCGATTGATCCGGCGGACGCGTCCAGCCCTTGGTACACATGGGCTGGACGCGTCGGCAGTTACTGGTCGGTCACTGTCTGATTCACGACGATCCGATAACGACTCATGAACGGGCCTTTAACTGACATCTACGCGCGTTACGATCGCGGCGAAACCAGCGCCGGTCGTGGCGCTTCGGTCAGGTTTTGAAGGAGCCTCCCCTTGCGCCGGATCACCAGGATCGCCACCGTGGGCATCGCCTCTGCGGCGCTGGCCCTCTCGGCCACCGCCTGTGGCGGTAAGAAGTCCTCGGACTCGTCTTCGTCCGCCTCCACCTCCTCGGAGGGGTCCGCCGCCATCGCGTACGACATCGGTGGCCGCGGCGACCAGTCGTTCAACGACGCCGCCTACGCGGGCCTCTCGAAGGCCACCACGGACCTCAAGGTCAAGGGCGCCGAGGCTGAGCCCACCGATGGAGAGGGCGAGGCCGACAAGGTCCAGCGCCTCACCGAGCTGGCCCGCAAGGGCAACAACCCGGTCATCGGCGTCGGCTTCGCCTACGCGCCGGCCATCAAGAAGGTCGCCGAGAAGTTCCCGAACACCACGTTCGGCATCATCGACGACACCTCGGTGACCGCGAAGAACATCGCCAACCTCGTCTTCAACGAGGAGCAGGGCTCCTACCTGGCCGGCGTCGCCGCCGCCAAGGCGTCCAAGACCGGCACGGTCGGCTTCATCGGCGGTGTCGAGGTTCCGCTGATCAAGAAGTTCGAGGCGGGCTTCGCCCAGGGCGTCAAGGACACCAACCCGAACGCCAAGGTGCTCACCCAGTACCTGACCCAGCCGCCGAACTTCGACGGCTTCGCCAAGCCCGACCTGGGCAAGGCCGCGGCCGAGGGCCAGCTCGACAAGGGCGCCGACGTGATCTACTCGGCCGCCGGTCTGGCCGGCTCGGGTGCCATCGAGGCCGCCTCCGCCAAGGGCAAGTGGTCCATCGGCGTCGACTCGGACCAGTACAACCAGGCCGGTCTGGCGAAGTACAAGGAGTTCATCCTGACCTCGGTCACCAAGGATGTCGCCGACTCCGTCTACAACCTGATCAAGTCGGTCAAGGACGGCAAGCCCGAGTCCGGCGAGGTCCGCTACGGCCTGGACAAGGACGGCGTCGGCCTGGCCGACTCCAACCCGAAGTACAAGGAGATGACTGACGTCGTCGCCGCGGTCGAGAAGGCCAAGGCCGACATCATCGCCAAGAAGATCGAGGTCAAGACCGCGCCGTAAGGCCTGGTCCGACTCGCTGCACACGTGATACCCGGGGTCCGGGAAGCGGTCTCATCGCTCCCGGGCCCCGGCCCGTGTCCCGTGGTTTCATGTGATCTTGTGGCCGGTTGGCCGCAAGTTTTCACTTTCGACAGTGCTACGCGCGTAGAAGCATCGTGGACGCGATACTTTCTCCCCCCGCCCTGTCCCCTCCCTGCCTTCAGCTCCTTCCGCGCCAAGGAGAGTGCGTCATCAACGCGTCCAGCCCGCCCCCCGCCGTAGAACTGCACGGCATCACCAAGCGCTTCCCCGGCGTCGTCGCCAACAAGGACATCGCGATCACCGTCCGCAAGGGCACGGTCCACGCCCTCGTCGGCGAGAACGGCGCCGGCAAGTCGACGCTGATGAAGATCCTCTACGGCATGCAGAAGCCGGACGAGGGCACCATCGCCATCGACGGGGAGCAGGTCTCCTTCAGCAGCCCCGGCGATGCCATCGCCCGCGGCATCGGCATGGTGCACCAGCACTTCATGCTCGCCGACAACCTCACCGTCCTGGAGAACGTGGTTCTCGGCGGCGAGAAGCTCTACGGCATCGGCGCGAAGGCCCGCAAGAAGATCAGGGAGATCTCGGACGCGTACGGCCTCGGCGTACGCCCCGACGCCCTGGTCGAGGACCTCGGTGTCGCCGACCGCCAGCGCGTGGAGATCCTCAAGGTCCTCTACCGCGGCGCGAAGATCCTCATCCTCGACGAGCCGACGGCCGTGCTCGTGCCGCAGGAGGTCGACGCGCTCTTCGACAACCTGCGCGAGCTCAAGTCCGAGGGCCTGACCGTCATCTTCATCTCGCACAAGCTGGGCGAGGTCCTGAAGGTCGCCGACGACATCACCGTCATCCGGCGCGGCACCACGGTCGGCACCGCCGACCCGCGGACCACCACGACCAAGCAGCTCGCCGAGCTGATGGTCGGCTCCGAGCTGCCGTCCCCGGAGACCCGCGAGTCCACGGTGACCACCACCGCGATGCTCCAGGTCCAGGGCCTGACCGTCGCCGAAGGCGGCGTGCCCGTCGCCACGGAGGACACCGCGCGCACGCCCGGCCTGCCGGACGCCAACCTGCGCGAGACCGCGGTCGCCGGGCGCCTGCTGCTCGACGGGATCAGCTTCACGATCCACAAGGGCGAGATCCTCGGCATCGCGGGCGTCGAGGGCAACGGCCAGACCGAGCTGATCGAGGCCCTCATGGGCATGATGACCCCCGACGCGGGCGTCATCACCCTCGACGGCAAGGACATCACCAAGTCCCCGGTGCGCAAGCGCCGCGAGGGCGGCATCGGCTACATCCCCGAGGACCGCCACCGGCACGGTCTGCTGCTGGAGTCCTCCCTCTGGGAGAACCGCATCCTCGGCCACGTCACCGAAGCCCCCAACTCCAAGCGCGGCATCCTCGATCCGAAGGCCGCCCGCAAGGACACCGAGCGGATCGTGCGCGAGTACGACGTCCGCACGCCCGGCATCGAGGTCACCGCGGCCTCGCTCTCCGGCGGCAACCAGCAGAAGCTGATCGTCGGCCGCGAGATGAGCCACAACCCGAAGTTCCTCATCGCCGCCCACCCCACCCGCGGTGTGGACGTCGGCGCGCAGGCGCAGATCTGGGACGCGATCCGCGAGGCCCGCCGCGAAGGCCTGGCGGTCCTGCTGATCTCCGCCGACCTGGACGAGCTCATCGGCCTGTCCGACACCCTGCGCGTCATCTACCGCGGCCGCCTGGTCGCCGACGCCGATCCCGCGACCGTCACCCCGGAGGAGCTCGGCACCGCAATGACGGGCGCCGCCTCCGGGCACCTGGAAGCCACCGACAACAACTCCGCCGCCGGCACGGATGCCCGTACCGACTCCCCGGAGGACGAGGCCCGATGAAGAAACTCGACAAGGACCGGCTGCTCCTCGGCTTCGCCGGGCCCGCGCTCGCGCTGGTCACCGCCTTCCTGCTGACCATGGTCGTGCTGGCGGCGACGGGTGTGGACCCGATCGAACCGCTGCGGCTCATGGTGGAGAACGCCGGCTACGAGGACGTCCAGGTCCTCATCGTCAACCAGGCCGGTACGTACTACGTGGCGGCCCTGGCCGTGGCCATCGGCTTCCGGATGAACCTCTTCAACATCGGCGTCGACGGCCAGTACCGCCTCGCTGCGATGGTGTCCGCGGTCGTCGGCGCGGCGGTCGCGCTGCCCGGCCCGCTGCACATCCTGCTGATCGTGATCGTCGCCATGCTGGTCGGCGCCTTCTGGGCCGGCATCGCGGGCGTCCTGAAGGCCAAGCGCGGAGTCAGCGAGGTCGTCTCCACGATCATGCTGAACGCGATCGCCACCAGCCTGATCGCCTGGCTGATCCTGCCGAAGAACCTCGGCGTGCAGC
The DNA here is from genome assembly GCF_042730015.1 of Streptomyces sp. NPDC059957. Classification (NCBI taxonomy): domain Bacteria; kingdom Bacillati; phylum Actinomycetota; class Actinomycetes; order Kitasatosporales; family Streptomycetaceae; genus Streptomyces; species Streptomyces sp. NPDC059957. The sequence goes on from NZ_JBHWMB010000030.1 coordinate 58,769, forward strand.
CGCAGGGCTCCAACGACCTGACCACCGGCGAGATCGCGAAGTCGGGCTGGTTCCCGGCGATCTCCCTCGGTGACGGCCTGGAGATCTACGGCTTCACCTTCCTCGCCTTCGCGCTGGGCATCGTCTACTGGTTCGTGCTGGGCCGTACCCGCTTCGGCTTCGACCTGCGCGCCACCGGCGCCAGCGAGTCCGCCGCGCAGGCCTCCGGCGTGGACGCCAAGAAGATGATCATCACCTCGATGCTCATCTCCGGCGCCGTCGCCGGCCTCGCCGGCATGCCGGTGCTGCTGGGCGAGAGCCACACGTACAGCCTGTCCTTCCCGGTCGGTGTCGGCTTCACCGGCATCACCATCGCGCTGCTCGGCCGCAACCACCCGGTCGGCATCTTCTTCGCCGCGTTCCTGATGGCCTTCATCGACAAGGCCTCGGCCTCGCTCGACACGGCCGGGTACGCGAAGGAGATCGGCACGATCATGAAGGGCCTGATCGTGATCGCGGTCGTCGTCTCCTACGAGCTCGTCCGCCGTTACGGGATCCGACGCCAGCAGCAGAAGGTCGGCGAGGAGCTGGCCGCAGGCCACGCCATCACGACCGAGAAGGAGGTCTCGGCGTGAGCACCAGCACCGTTTCCGCGACCAGCGCCGCGCCCAAGAAGCAGGGCGGCCGCACCAAGCTCACCCTCCCGTGGATCATGCTGATCATCGCGGGTGGCCTCGCGCTCATCTCGCTGGTCCGCGTGATCAGCGGCGCGGACGACCTGACCTCCATCGGCCAGGTCTCCGGAGCGCTCTCCCTCGCCGTGCCGATCGGCCTCGCCGGACTCGGCGGCCTGTGGGCCGAGCGCGCGGGCGTCGTCAACATCGGCCTCGAAGGCATGATGATCCTCGGCACCTGGTTCGGTGCCTGGGCCGGCTACCAGTGGGGCCCGTGGACCGGCGTCATCGCCGGCCTGATCGGCGGCGCCATCGGCGGCCTGCTGCACGCGATCATCACGGTCACCTTCAACGTGAACCACATCGTCTCCGGTGTGGCCATCAACATCCTGGCGCTGGGCTTCACCCAGTACCTGTCGAACTTCACGTTCGCCGAGGCGCCCGGCGGCTCCTCCAAGCAGTCCCCGCGCGTCGAGCCGATCTACGAGATCACCGTGCCGGGGTTGTCGGACTGGATGGCGACCCTCCAGGGCAAGCACTGGTTCTTCATCTCGGACGTCGCGGGCGTGGTCGGCGGCCTGGTCACCGGCCTGTCGCTGCTGACGGTCGTCGCACTGCTGCTGATCCCCGGCACCTGGTGGGTGCTGTGGCGCACCACCTTCGGCCTGCGGCTGCGCTCCTGCGGCGAGAACCCCATCGCCGCCGAATCGCTCGGCGTCAACGTCTACAAGTACAAGTACATCGCCGTGATCGTCTCGGGCGCCCTCGCGGGCCTGGGCGGCGCGTTCCTGTCGATCGTGGCCAGCCCGATCTACCAGGAGGGCCAGACCGGCGGCCGCGGCTACATCGGCCTCGCCGCGATGATCTTCGGCAACTGGATGCCGGGCGGCATGGCGCTGGGCGCCGGCCTGTTCGGCTTCACCGACAGCCTCAAGCTGCGCGGCGGCGCCGAGAACGTCCACGCGATGCTGCTGCTCATCGCGATCCTGCTGGTCCTGGTCGTGGCCTGGCAGCTCTACAAGAAGCGCTACGTCCCGGCCGGCATCTCGGCGGTCTTCGCCGTGCTGCTCTTCCTCTGGTACGGGCTCACGGACCAGGTGCCCAGCCAGTTCGTGGACGCCGCCCCGTACCTGACCACCCTGCTGGTGCTCGCGCTGTCCGCGCAGCGCCTGCGGATGCCCAAGGCGGACGGCATGCCGTACCGCAAGGGCCAGGGCAAGTGACGGCCGCTCCCGACTGGGAGGCCCTGCGCGAGGCCGCCCGGGAGGCGATGTCCCGGGCGTACGCCCCGTACTCGGGCTTCCCGGTCGGCGTCGCGGCGCTGGTCGACGACGGCCGCACCGTCGTCGGCTGCAACGTGGAGAACGCCAGCTACGGGCTCGGCCTGTGCGCCGAATGCGGGCTGGTCTCCTCCCTCCAGGCCACGGGCGGCGGCCGCCTCACGCACTTCACGTGCGTGGACGGCAAGGGCGAGATCCTCGTCCCCTGCGGTCGCTGCCGCCAGCTCCTCTTCGAGTTCGGCGGCGCCGAGCTCCAGGTGGAGACGCCGGAAGGCGTCCTGCCGCTCTCCGCGATGCTGCCGCAGGCCTTCGGGCCGGACCACCTGAGATAGCCGCGCGACGGCCCTCCGCCCTGCCGGGCGGGGGGCCGCCGTCCTTTCCTCTCCTCCGTACGTACCCCTCTCTCTATGCGCGTAGAAGGAAGCACTTCCATGGACGTCATCTCCGTCATCCGCACCAAGCGCGACCGCGGTGAACTGAGCCCCGAGCAGATCGACTGGGTCATCGACGCGTACACGCGCGGCGTGGTCGCCGACGAGCAGATGTCGGCGCTGGCGATGGCCATCCTGCTCAACGGCATGAACCGGACCGAGATCGCCCGCTGGACCGCAGCGATGATCGCGAGCGGCGAGCGGATGAACTTCGACTCCCTCTCCCGCCCGACCGCGGACAAGCACTCCACGGGCGGCGTCGGCGACAAGATCACCCTGCCGCTGGCCCCGCTCGTCGCCGCCTGCGGCGCGGCCGTACCGCAGCTCTCCGGCCGGGGCCTCGGTCACACCGGCGGCACCCTGGACAAGCTGGAGTCCATCCCCGGCTGGCGCGCCCTGCTCTCCAACGAGGAGATGCTGCACGTCCTGGACACCACCGGCGCCGTCATCTGCGCGGCCGGCGACGGCCTGGCCCCGGCCGACAAGAAGCTCTACGCGCTGCGCGACGTGACCGGCACCGTCGAGGCCATCCCGCTGATCGCCTCCTCGATCATGTCCAAGAAGATCGCCGAGGGCACCGGCTCCCTCGTCCTCGACGTGAAGGTCGGCACCGGCGCCTTCATGAAGAACATCGAGGACGCGCGCGAGCTGGCCCGCACGATGGTCGGCCTGGGCACGGACAGCGGGGTCAAGACGGTCGCTCTCCTCACCGACATGTCCACCCCGCTCGGCCTCACCGCGGGCAACGCCCTGGAGATCCGCGAGTCCGTCGAGGTCCTGGCGGGCGGCGGCCCCTCGGACGTCGTCGAGCTGACCCTGGCACTGGCCCGGGAGATGCTGGACGCCGCGGGCATCAAGGACGCCGACCCGGCGAAGGCCCTGGCCGACGGCTCCGCGATGGACGTGTGGCGCCGGATGATCTCCGCGCAGGGCGGCGACCCGGACGCGGCCCTGCCCGTCGCGCGGGAGCGGACCGTGGTCACGGCCCCGTCCTCGGGCGTACTGACCCGGCTGGACGCGTACGGGGTGGGCGTGGGCGCCTGGCGCCTGGGCGCCGGCCGCGCGCGCAAGGAGGACCCGGTCCAGGCGGGCGCCGGCATCGAGCTGCACGCGAAGCCGGGCGACACGGTGGTCGCGGGCCAGCCCCTGATGACCCTGCACACCGACACCCCGGAGAAGTTCGACTACGCCCTCTCGGCGCTGGACGGCACCTTCGACATCGCGGCGCCGGGCACGGCCTTCTCGGCCACGCCGATCGTGCTGGACCGCATCGCCTGATGCGGCCGTAGGCGCTTCCTCCGGCCCCCGCCGATGAGTGCGGGCGGGGCCGGGGGTCTGCCCTCATGTGGAGATCAGAACCCTGGCCCTGGAGGGGCCCGAGCCGGATGCCGCCGAGCTGTGCGCCCGATTGCGCGCGCTGTGCAGGGACGGCCCCGACGGGGTGGTGTGCGATGTCCGCTCAGTCGCCGCGCCCACCCTCGCGACCGTCCAGGCCCTCGCCCGTGCGGCTCTGACCGCCCGGCGCCTCGGCATCCCCTTCCGGGTCACCGGGGCGCCGCCCCCGCTGCGCGCGCTACTCCACCTCGTAGGACTCGTCGAGCTGCTCGGGGAGCCCGAAGAGCGGGAACCACCGGGCGGTGTCCAGGAAGGCGTTCAGCCCGGCGATCTTCCCCTCTGACACCTCCAGCACCTGGAGCGCCCACGGGGTCCAGCCCGGCTGACCGTCCTCCCGCGGCCGGTACTGGCCGAAGGCGGGCATGCCGTTCGCCGTGGTCGGGATCATCCGCGAGCCCTTGCAGCCGATGCCCTGGTTCAGGTGCCAGGCCGCGATGTCCTCGTGACCCTGGAGCCACAGGTCGAACGGCGGCATCGACAGCACGGCGTCCTCGTGGAGCAGGGCGGTCAGCCGGGAGATGTCGTAGGCCTCGAAGGCGGCGAGGTACTGCTCCAGCAGCTTGACCTGGTCGGTGTCCAGCGGGTCCGCCGACTCGCTCTCCCGGATCCGGGTCGCGGCGAGCGTCGCACGGGCCCGCTGCAGCGCGCTGTTCACCGACGCGACGGTGGTGTCCAGCAGGGTGGCGACCTCGTCGGCCTTCCAGGCCAGCACCTCGCGCAGGATCAGTACGGCCCGCTGCTTGGCCGGCAGGTGCTGCAGCGCGGCGACGAAGGCGAGCCGTACGGACTCCTTGGCCAGCGCCATCTCGGCCGGGTCGGCGGTCTGCGGCAGCACCCGCCCGTCGGGCACCGGCTCCAGCCAGGTCACCTCGGGCCGCTCGCCCAGTACGGCGGACGCCTGGTGCTGCGGAGCGCTCAGGTCCATCGGCCGGGCCCGTTTGTTCCCCGCGTTCAGCAGGTCCAGGCAGACGTTGGTGGCGATCCGGTACAGCCACGACCGCAGGGAGGACCGCCCCTCGAACTTCGCGTAGCTCCGCCAGGCACGGATGTACGTGTCCTGCACGGCGTCCTCGGCATCGAAGGCCGAGCCGAGCATGCGGTAGCAGTAACCGGTGAGCTCGACGCGGTACCGGTCGAGCGCGGCGTCGAGTTCGGTCCCGTGGGCAGCCGTTTCCGTCATGTCCCGTGATCCCCCTGCTAGTTCCCGATACTTCGGAAACTACCCGAGGCCTCTGACAACCGCAGCCCGGCACGCGGCGCGGCCCCGCACGCCTACACCCGCCACCGGACCTGCGCTACCCCGTCCGCATCGGGGACCACGCCGGTGAGCAGGGGCTTCCACTGGTCCGCGTAGACGGGCAGCAGGGCCGCGGGCCCGGCGAGCAGCGAGTGGGACCGGTGCCGATGGATCTGGAACGAGTGCTGCGCGAAGTCGAAGCAGACGCACTTGTGGAACAGGGACCGGCCTGAGGGGACGGACAAGCGGACCTGTGGCCCGGCGCAGCTCGACAGGATGCTGACCGAAGCCCGGACCAGGAACGCCTGGCTTCGTGACGGGTCCTCGGTTGTTCAGCAGCAGGTGATCCGGGATTTCGGGAAGTCCCGCGCCAAGGCACAGAAAGACATCAAGGACCGGTTGCCGGTGCGGCAGCGGGTCGGGATGCCGAAGTGGAAGAAGAAGCGGGAAGCGCTGCCGTCCCTCAACTACACCCAGCGTGGTTTCCGCTTGAAGGACGGGCGTCTGTACCTGGCGGGCGGCATCGTGCTGACGGTGGTGTGGTCGCGGAGCCTTCCGGCAGACCCGTCCAGCGTGCGCGTCCATCAGGACAGTCTCGGGCACTGGTATTGCTCGTTCGTCGTCCCCGCCGAGGTCGAGCCGCTGTCTGAGACCGGTCGTGTGATCGGGATCGACTGGGGTGTGCGGGAGACCGCGACCACCACCAGCGACGACCACGACCTCCCGCACGCCGAGCATGGCAAGCAGGCGGCCGCCGGCCTGGCCCGCTATCAGCGGATGATGGCCCGCCGGAAACCGGCGAAGGGCAAGCCCGGGTCGAGGAGGTATCGGGCGGCGAAGAAGCACGTCGCGAAGCTGTACAAGAAGGTGGCCCGGCAGCGCCAGGACACCGGCCGTAAATGGGCCAAGCGTGTGGTCCGCGACCATGACGCCCTGGCGGTGGAGGACTTCCGTCCGAAGTTCCTGGCCAAGTCCACCATGGCCCGCAAGGCGGCCGACGCGGCGATCTCCGCGACGAAGACGGCCCTGATCGAGATGGGCCGAAAGCACGACCGGACCGTATACCTGGTCCATCCCGCGCACACCACCATGGACTGCGCGCAGTGCGGAGCGAGAACCAAGCACGCACTACCCCTCTCGATGCGAACCTATGCCTGCACCGCGTGCGGAACCGCGCCCGCCCCTCAGCGCGCCGCCAGCGCCGCGATCCGGGCCGTACGGGCCGCGTGGGACCCGTACAGGGTGATCGTGACGACCCCGGCGACCGCGAGCAGCGCGAGGGTGACCGTGGCCGCCCAGCCCGCCGAGTGGTAGGCGAGGGCGCCCAGCGTGCCGCCGGCGCTGGAGCCGACGTAGTACGCCGACTGGTAGAGCGCCGAGGCCTGCGCGCGACCCGTCTTCGCCGTACGGCTCACCGCCGAGGAGGCCACCGCGTGGCCCGCGAAGAAGCCCGCCGTGATCAGGACCAGGCCGAGGAGGATCGCGGCGAGGGAGTCCGCGAGGGAGAGGAACAGGCCCACCGCCGTCGTGGTCACCGCCAGGTACAGCGCGCCGCGCCGGCCCAGCCGGGCCACCAGCTGCCCGGCCGCCGCCGAGGAGACCGTACCGACCAGGTAGACCAGGAAGATCGAGCCGATGAGGCCCTGACCGAGCGAGAACGGCTCGTCCACCAGGCGGTAGCCGATGACCGTGTACACCGCCCCGAACACGGTCATGAACAGCGCGCCGATCCCGTACAGCCGCAGCAGCAGCGGATCGCGCAGGTGCCCGGAGACGGTACGTCCCACCGCGCGCGGGTTCAGCGAGGCCGGCCGGAAGAACCGGGCCCGGGGGAGGAGCACCAGGAACGCGGCCGCGCAGGCCAGCGACATCAGGCCCACGGTGAGCAGCCCGCCGCGCCAGCCCCAGGCCTGGGCCGCCCAGCCCGTGACGAGGCGGCCGCTCATGCCGCCGATGGAGTTGCCCGCCACGAACAGGCCGATCGCCGCCACCAGCGCCTTCGGCTTCAGCTCTTCCGCCAGGTACGCCATCGCGGAGGCCGGGATGCCGGCGATCGCCGCGCCCTGGACGGCGCGCAGCGCGACCAGCCATTCCATGTTCGGCGCGAAGGGCACCAGGAGGCCGACGCCGACCGCGATCACCATGGACCAGGTCATCATCCGGGTCCGGCCGAAGCGCTCCGAGAGCGCGCTGAGCGGCAGGACGAACAGCGCGAGCGCGCCGGTGGCCGCGGAGACCGTCCAGCTGGCCTGACCCGCCGTCACGCCGAAGCCGTCGGAGATCGCGGGCAGCAGCGCCTGGGTGGAGTAGAGGAGGGCGAAGGTGGCCAGGCCGGCGGCGAAGAGCGCGAGGCTGAGGCGGCGGTAGCCGGGACGGCCGGGCTCGTGCGCCTCGGGTGCGGAGGCGGGGAACGACGGGGTGGAGGCACCCGGGATGACGGGTGCCCCGGTATGAGCGGGAGGCATGCGTACGACGTTAGGGTCCTCCTTTTCATGCGTCCAATGCACAGATTCGCGATAATCAATCCATCCGTGCATCAGTGCAGGTCAGATGGGTGCCTATCGATGAGTCGTTACGAAGAAGACATGGCCGTGACACATGCGCTGGCCCCGCGCCTCGCCTACTTCGTCGCCGTCGCCCGGCACGAGCACGTCACCCGCGCCGCCCACGAGCTGGGCGTTCCGCAGTCGACCCTGTCGCGGGCCATGGTCCGCCTCGAACAGGACCTGGGCGTCACGCTGTTCGCCCGCAAGGGCCGTACGGTCGCGCTCACCACGGCCGGCCGCACCTTCCTCGCCTCGGCGCAGCGCTCGCTGGACGAGATCGCCCGCGCCGCCGGCTCCGTGCAGCAGGACGCCGACCCGTCCTTCGGCAAGGTCGCCTTCGGCTTCCTGCACACCCTGGGCCCGGAGACCGTACCCGGCCTGATCCGGGCCTTCCGGGCCGACCACCCCGGCGTACGGTTCTCCCTCGTCCAGAACTACGGCGAGGCCATGCTGGAGAAGCTGCGCGCCGGCGAGCTCGACCTCTGCCTGACCTCGCCCCTGCCCGACGCACCGGACCTGGTGGCCCGCCGGCTCGACGAGCAGCGGCTGCGGCTCGTGGTCCCCGAGGACCACCGGCTCGCCACGCGCAAGCGGATCCGCCTCGCGGAGGCCGCCGAGGAAACCTTCGTCACCCTGGAGCCGGGCTACGGGCTGCGCCGCATCACCGACGACCTGTGCGCGGAGGCCGGGTTCACGCCCCGGGTCGCCTTCGAGGGCGAGGAGGCCGAGACCCTGCGCGGGCTCGTCGCCGCCGGTCTCGGCGTGGCGCTGCTGCCGCCGCCCGCGGTGGCCCGGCCCGGGGTCGTCGAGCTGACGGTCACCGCTCCTCGCGCGGTCCGCGAGATCGGGGTGGCCTGGCTCGACGGGCACCCGGACACGCCTCCGGTGGCGGAGTTCAAGAAGTTTCTGCTGTCCCGTCGGGGGCGGCTGATTCCGGAGCTTCAGCCGGGGGGTGAGTGAGCGGGGCCCGGGTGGCGGCGGAATCCGGGGAGGCCGCGGAGTCCTCCGAAGCCGCGGAAGCGGCAACGGCAGCCGCCGTCGCCGACAGCAGGAACCCGGCCTGGAAACGGGACTTGGCCCCCACCGCCCGCATGATCTCGGCGATGTGGCGCTGACAGGTGCGCTCCGACATGCCGAGGCGCCGGGCGATGACCTTGTCCTCCAGCCCCTCCGCCAGGAGCCGCACGATGGTCTGGCGCAGCTCGTCGGAGATGGAACGGGCCTGGTCCGGCCCGACGGTGGTGCTGAAGGGCTCGGCCTCGGACCAGCAGCGCTCGAAGGTCTGCGCCATGAAGTGGACGACGTTGGGCTCGCGCACCACCAGCGCCGCCTTGATGTCGTCCTGCACCTCCATCAGCCCGGTGTGCCGGTCGACGAGGATCATTCGCATCAGCCCGTCGCCGACGGTACGGACCTGCGAGCCGAGGGCGGTCACACGCTCCACGTAGGCGGCCGTCGGGCGGGAGTAGCGGGCGGTGTGCTGGTAGAGCGTGCGCATCCGCACGCCCCGGGCCAGCATCGCCTCGTCCCGGACCACCGCCCCCTCCAGGGTCGCCGGGCTGCGGCCGCCGCCCGGGTGGCAGGTCAGCACCTCGGACTCGGCCGAGGCGATGAGCTCCCCGATCAGGTCCTGCAGCGCGGCCGGGTCCGTGACCAGCTCCAGGGCGTTCGCCCGGCCCCGGTCGCGCAGGTCGGTGCCCGTCTCGTACTCCGGGAGCAGCTCCTCCAGCCGGACGCGCAGCCGGTCCATCTCGTCGTGGGTCTCGCGCACGCGCAGGGCCAGCGGAGCCAGCGTCCGGGCCACCGCGGCCTGCGGGGACACGGCGCTCCAGTGGATCCGCGCGGGCTCGTCGGAGCCGAGGCCGTCCGCGGCGGAGGCCGGGCGGGAGCGGGGCTGGATCAGGTGGGCCGCCGCGAGTTCGGCGAGGGCGGCGCCGACGGACTCGCCGAGCGCCTCGTCGGCCTCCGCCTCGGAGAAGGCGTGCCGCTCGGCCGCGAACCCGTAAAGACGCCGGGCCACGGAGCTCAGTTGGTCCGTTTCATCCGATGGCATATACATATTCGTCCTGGCCTGTACCGATTCGTAAACCCCTCGTGTTCCCGCAAGGCACCAAGACGATGCCCTCCGATCTTCGTGAGGATAGGCCTAACCGGCACAGTGGTACCACGGCGTTCTCGGGGGAGGGCGCGGGCACCTTCACGTCCGCGCTTCGCCGGCCTGGCACCGCGCCCTCGCGCGGGCGGGTGCCTCAGGTGGTCGCGTCGGGCCCGCCCGTGTCATCCGACCGGGAGGGGGCGGCGCGGCCGCACGGACGGCCCGGCGCGACCACCATCAGATCCGCGGCCGCTCTCGCGGGGCGTCAGCCGCGCAGGGACCGCCCGTAGCCGGAGGCCAGCGGCATCCGCAGGCCCAGCGGCGGGGGAGCCGCCAAGGCGTCGGTCACCGGCCGCGAGTAGGACCCCGAGAACACGGACCCCAGGACGAAGTCCACTGACAGGGCCACGACTTCGTCCTGGTGATCGCGCAGTCCATGCCCGTCGGAGTGCACCTCGAAGCGGCACGTCGCGCGGTTCGCCTTCTTCGCCCGGGCCGCCAGTCGGTAGGACAACTCCGGGTCGCTGCGGGCGTCGTTGGTGCCGTGCACGATCAGGACCCGGCGGCCGGAGAGCTGCTTCACCGGTTCGGGGGAGTCCGTGTCGGACTGCCGTGGGAGGGAAGGGGCGAGCGCAAGAACGGAGTTGACGGCTTCGTGGCCGGCCGCGGCGAGCGCCGCCCGGCCGCCGGCGTCATAGCCGGCCAGGCACACCGGGATGTCCCCGTACCGCCGGACCACCTCGTCCGCGGCCCACTCGGCGTCCCCCTCCCGGGTGCCCGCACCGTGGATGACCTGGTGCGTGACCAGCCCGTCCGCCGCGCCCGCACGGGCCAGGGCCCGGGCCAGCGGACGTACCGGACCGGGGGAGAATCTGGACGCTCCGGGGAGAAGGAGCACCACACCACTGACCGTTGAGACCGAGCCGTTCGCGCCGGCCGCCCGCCCCAGGCGGGCCCCGCGCGCCGGCGGCGCATGCTGTGCCATGACGGAACAGTCTCAGACGCCGAGGTGTACGCCACCCGTCCGCGCGGTCACTGTTACATATCAGGGGTGGGCACCGTCTCACCGCTCTACGCGCGTAGGAGCTAGAGTGCCCAGATGACGAGCGAGACCCCCAACCTGCCCACACCGGATCAGATCCGCCGCTCCCCGAAGGTGCTCCTGCACGACCACCTCGACGGTGGACTGCGCCCCGGGACCATCATCGAGCTGGCGGACAAGGTCGGCTACGAGAACCTTCCCGAGACCGAGGCCGACAAGCTCGGCACCTGGTTCCGCGAAGCCGCCGACTCCGGCTCCCTCCCGCGCTACCTGGAGACGTTCGCGCACACCTGCGCCGTCATGCAGACGAAGGAGGCCCTCTTCCGGGTGGCCTCCGAGTGTGCCCAGGACCTGGCCGAGGACGGCGTCGTGTACGCCGAGATCCGCTACGCGCCCGAGCAGCACCTGGAAGCCGGCCTGACCCTCGAAGAGGTCGTCGAGGCCGTCAACGAGGGCTTCCGCGAGGGCGAGCGCCGCGCACGGACCAACGGCAACCGGATCCGCGTCGGCGCGCTGCTGACCGCGATGCGGCACGCGGCCCGCGCGCTGGAGATCGCGGAGCTGGCCAACCGCTACCGCGACAACGGCGTCGTCGGCTTCGACATCGCCGGAGCCGAGGCCGGGTTCCCTCCCACCCGCCACCTCGACGCCTTCGAGTACCTCAAGCGCGAGAACAACCACTTCACCATCCACGCGGGCGAGGCCTTCGGTCTGCCGTCGATCTGGCAGGCGCTGCAGTGGTGCGGCGCCGACCGGCTCGGCCACGGCGTGAAGATCATCGATGACATCGAGGTCGCCGCCGACGGTTCCGTGACGCTGGGCCGCCTGGCCTCGTACGTCCGGGACAAGCGGATCCCGCTGGAGATGTGCCCGACCTCGAACCTGCAGACGGGCGCGGCGGTCTCCTATGCCGAGCACCCGATCGGTCTGCTGCGGAAACTGCACTTCAGGCTGACCGTCAATACCGACAACCGGCTGATGAGCGGTACCAGCATGAGCCGCGAGTTCGAGCACCTGGTCGACACCTTCGGCTACTCGCTCGATGACATGCAGTGGTTCACGGTCAATGCGATGAAGTCCGCGTTCATTCCTTTCGATGAACGACTGGCCATGATCAACGACGTGATCAAGCCCGGTTATGCCGAGCTGAAGTCGGAATGGCTGTTCCGTCAGACAGCTTCCACCAGCGGTTCCGTCTCGGCCTAGGCCATGGCGTGACGTACTGAAAGCGCCCGGGAGGGGCAATTCCCGGGCGCTTTCTCGTATTTAATGATGTTTGCGGGAGGGGGTTTGAAGTGACTAGTTTGCGGAGCCGCTCATTTCCCCGTCGCAAGGACGATTCTTCATGAAGCAGTCAGCTGCCAAGACCCTCGGTGTTGCCGCTCTCGGCGCCGCCTTTGCCGCCGTCGCCGCCGGTACCGCCTCGGCCGCCGTCCCCGCCGTCGGACTCACTGACGCGCTGGGTACCGTCACGGGCGCCGTCCAGGGCGCGACCAGCCAGCAGCACGTGGCCGCCGAAGAGGGCCAGCAGGCCTCCGAGGCGAGCGACCCGGCCGCCGTGCTCGGCCCGGTGACCGGCCTGCTCGGCGGTCTGCCGACCAGCGGCCTCGGCGCCTGATCCACTTCGGATCCCCTGCCGGATTCGTACGCGACCCGTACGCGATTCGCACGCACGCCCACGCGGCGCACACCTCTTCGACCAGGTGTGTGCCGCGTCGCGGCATGTGCCAGGATCACCGCCAACTGCCCGCCTACACCCTGGGTATGAGGTTTCGATCATGCGCATGAAGGCACGAACGGCCACGGCCGTGCTGCTCCCCGCCCTGCTGTCCGCGATGGTGGGCTGTGGCAGTACGAACACCCCGGCCTCCGGCAAGGGCCCGGACCCGAAGGGCTCCGCGAGCGCGCCCGGGCAGTCCGCGTCCGCGGGCTCGGCCGGCGCCGGCTCCGCGGGCACCGGCGGAGCCGGTGATGCGGGCGCCGCAGGGGGCGCGACCGCTCCCAAGCGGAGCGGCAGCAGGCTGGAGCGCTCCGCCCTGGAACAGGGCGACCTGACCGGCTACCAGATCTCCGCGAACGGCAAGAACCCGAACGCCCCCGACGGCCAGCCGCAGGCGGACCGCAAGGCCTGCCAGCCCCTCGCCGACATCATGGGTGACAAGCCCGACCCGTCGGCGCGCGAGACCGTCAACCGGGGCATCGGCTCGCAGAAGCAGATGGGCCTGGCCGTCTCCGCCTCCGTCAGCTCCTACGCCGAGTCCGACGCCAAGGCCCTGATCGCCCGGCTGAAGGGCGCCGTGGCCGCCTGCGCCGGGGGCTTCAGCGCCACCGTCGAGAAGCAGAGCGGCTCGTACCGCGACGTGAAGGCGGCCGACTACGAGACGGGCGGCGACGAGAGCGTCAGCTGGACCACGACCGCGGCCGCCGAGGGCGTCACCGCCCAGGTGCACCTGGTCGTCGTACGCCAAGGGGACACCGTCATGCGCCTCATGGCGCTCAACGTCGCGGGCGGCCGCCAGACCCCCCAGGTGCCGCACGAGGTCGCGGACAAGCAGCTCCAGAAGGTCCGCGCCGCGCGCTGAATTCCGGGTCCCGCCGACTACCAGCCGGTGGCGGCGGAAGAGGCGCTCGACTTCTCGTTCGGCAGGAGGACCCACAGCGCCAGGTAAAGGAGGAACTGCGGGCCGGGCAGCAGGCACGAGATGACGAAGATGATCCGCATCGTGTTCGCGGATATTCCGAATCGGCGCGCCAGACCGGCACAGACTCCGCCGATCCATCGTCCGTCACGGGGGCGGGCAAGGGCGCTCATGGTCTCTCCTCGGTCGTTGTGCGGTCCGCGGGACGCTTTCCCGCGATGCCTCAATACTCCCGCTGAACAGAGGAAAGAACGTCGGTCCAAGGGCCGAGCCCGACCCTGGTAATTCTCGGGGTCGGGCCCTGAGAACGCCGCAGCCGGGCCCGCAGGGCCGGGACGACGGCAAGGTGCGCGAGCATCACGCCGAGGGTGTTCAGCAGCACCGAATCCACATCGACCACCTGCCCCGGGACCGCGGTCTGGAGCATCTCGATGCCGACCGAGAACAGCGCGCCCGCAGCGGCCGTCCGGGCCAGCGAGGACCACGTGGCCAGCGGGGACAGCTCCACACGACCGCTGATCAGCGGCAGCAGGAACCCGAGCGGGGCCAGCAGGGCCAGCCCGCCGCCGATCCGGCGCGCGGCCTCCAGGGGCCCGTAGGAGAGGTCGGCCCTGATCCCCTCCAGCGGGGCCAGATTGGCCGCCGCCGCCCAGGGCACGTCCAGCGGGCGCAGCATCAGCCAGCCGACGAGGAGGAGGTGGGCGGCCAGCAGGACCCCGGCGAGAAGCCTGATCCACAGCTGTACGGCAGCGCTGCCGCTGCCCTTGACACGGTTGCCCTTGAGACGGTGCACGCCAGGGGAGACGCGGCTTGGGGTGCTCGCGGTTCCGGGGAAACCGCCGGTCAGCCGGTGGCGAGCAGCACAATCAGGATGAGCGCGCCGATCACGGCGGGCGCGATGATCTCGTACGACCAGGAGACCTTCACGGAGCCCTGGGCGCCGGCCCGCGAGGCGCAGCGCTCCTGCAGTTCCCGCAGCTCTTCGACGGTCCGGTCGGCGGCGGCCCGGCGGACTTCCTCGTCCGGGGTCTTGGCCTGGCCGTTGCCGAGGCCCAGCCGGCCCGTCTGGCGGCGGTTGGCCTTCTTGCGCTCCCGCAGGGAGACCGCGATGGCCCACATCTGGTACGTCGTCCCCTCCGCCAGCACCTCGGCGGAGAAACGGGCCCGCACGGTGTCGACGGCCGCCCACGGCAGCTCGATGACCCGGAACGGGTTGCGCACGCGCAGCCGGTCGTCGTTGGCGAAGACGGCCGGACGGACCGTGAACGCGACGATGACCGGGGCCAGGCACAGGGCGGTGGCGAGGGCGATCCACGGGACGTTCCCGGCGCCCCGCACCACGGCGTCACCGCAGAGCCATGCGAGCAGCGCGAGCAGGACCACCCCGGTGACGGTGGCCATCGGGGAACGGTAGACCCGGTCGTCGTACGCCGGCTCTTCGGTGGGCTGATCGCTGCTCATGCGGCAGATTCTGCCTCAAGCCGTCTCAGCCCACGAGATCGGCATACAGGATGATGTTGTCGGGTCGGTGGCCGTCGGTGATTTCGCCGCCGCAGGTGATCACGCGCAGCTCGGGGCGCGCGGTGTTCCCGTAGACCTTGTCGGTGGGGAACCGCTTCTTGTCGACCTGCTCCAGCTCGCGCACCCGGAAGACGGCGGTGCTGCCGTCCTCGCGGGAGACGGTGACCTCGTCGCCGACGCGGACCTTGGAGACGTCCTTGAGAACGGCCGGGCCGCGGGCGGTGTCGAAGTGGCCGATCAGCACGGCGGGCCCGGTCTCCCCGGGGGTGACGCCCTTGTCGTACCAGCCGATCTTGTCCCCGTCGGCCACGGAGGGCACCTCGACGGTGCCGTCGGAGGCCAGGCCCAGCGTCAGCAGCGGCGAGGCGTCGACCCCGGCCGAGGGGATCCGTACGCGTACGGGCACGGAGGCGGGCTTCGGGACGGCGGAGGCCGCTCCCGGGGAGGCCGGGGCCGCCGGGGCGGAGGTGGGGGTGACGGCGGGCGGCGCGGAGGCCGTGGCCGGGGCGGCCGCCTCCGGGGCGGGTGCGGCGCCGCCGCATCCGGTCAGCGCGGCGGCGAGGAGGGCGGCGGCGATCGGCGACCGGGTGGTGCGGCGGTTCATGGGAGGCTCCGGCGAAACGGGCCGCGGCGGGCCACCGGGGGTGGCCCGCCGGAGGCGAGTCGAGATCTGAACGGGGTGTCTGTCAGCCCTGGGCGCGGCGGCGGCGCAGGAACACGCTCGCGCCGAGCGCGCCGAAGACCGCGATCAGGCCGGCGCCGGCCAGCGCCGTGGTGGTGTTGTCGGTGTCGGCGACCGTCTCGACCGGCAGCTCGGCACCCGCGGCCACCGGGCCCTTGGGGACGACGACGGTCTGCGCGCCCGTCTGCGGCTTCGGCTTGGGAGCCGGCTTCGGGGCCGGCTTCGCGCCCTGCTCGGTGATCTTGTAGTCGAGCTTGCAGCCCTTGGGGAGCGCGGGGAAGGAGGCGGTCTTGGCGGCGTCACCGACCTGGTACTTCCAGCGGAACACCGGCTTGGCACCGCTCGGGTTCTCGATGCGCAGGGTGTCCGGGTTCGAGCCGTTGGGGTGGGTGCGGTCCAGGGTCACCGGGTTGGGCTTCCCTTCCAGGTTGCGCACGTAGGCCTTCGGGCCCTTCGGGGACATCGACAGGTCCGCGGCCATGTACTCGCCGAGCCGCACCGTCTTGACCTCGGAGACGCAGGAGTTCGAGGCCGTGCCCTTGGGCAGCGGGAAGGAGCGGGTGGTGCCGTCCTCCTTGGTGACCGTGAGCACCGGGGCGGCCGTCTGGGCCTTGGTGAGCTTGAGCTGGAGGCCGTTCAGGGTGTCGGTGGGCTCGGCGCGGTTCAGGAGGCCCATCACCCGGACCATGTAGGTGTCTCCGGGCTTCCAGTCGGGGCCGACGTAGCGGATCCAGGCCTCGGGGCCCTCGGCCTTGTTGCGCAGCACCGCGACCAGGCCCTCGCCTATGTAGACGGCCTGACCCGCGTAGCGGTCCGGCACGGTTCCGTACGTCGATGCCACGGCGGTCTGCGCGGCGGGCGCGGCGGGCGCCGCGAAAGCGGCACCGGCGGCGGGTGCCAGCAGGGCGCCGGCGAGCGCGGCGGTGACGATCGAGGTGCGGAGGGCGGTACGCATAACGACTCCTGAAGCGTGGGTGAGGAGAGTGGAGGAGAGTCGCATGCCGCGTTGAGTCTGTTCGGTCTGGTTCACCGGGTCAGGTGTGGCGGGGCTGCTGAGAAAGAATTTACGGATCTTGTACGTGCGAACGATCCGCTTCCTGTCATGGCCGCGTAACAGCAAACGGGGTGTCCGATTCCGAATGAATCGGGGGGAGGGGGTGACAGGCCGCTACGCGCGTAGATATGCTCATGTGGTGACCATGCCCACCACCCTCACCGCATTCGCTGACGTGACGACGTCCGACAGTGCGCTGCGCCGCTTCCTGCACGGGCTGCCCGGCGTCGACGCTGTCGGCCTGGAGGCCCGCGCGGCCTCCCTCGGCACCCGCTCGATCAAGACGACGGCCAAGGCGTACGCCATCGACCTCGCCATCTCGATGATCGACCTGACGACGCTGGAAGGCGCGGATACCCCGGGCAAGGTCCGGGCGCTCTCCGCCAAGGCAGCCAACCCCGATCCGACCGACCGCACCACGCCCATGACGGCCGCCGTCTGCGTGTACCCCGACATGGTGGCCACTGCCAAGGCCGCCCTGAACGGCGCCGACGTCAAGGTCGCCTCCGTCGCCACCGCCTTCCCGGCCGGCCGCGCGGCCCTGCCCGTCAAGCTCGCCGACACGGCCGACGCCGTGGCCGCCGGCGCCGACGAGATCGACATGGTCATCGACCGTGGCGCCTTCCTCGCCGGCCGCTACCTCGACACCTACGAGCTGATCCGCTCCGTCAAGGCGGCCTGCGTCCGCCCCGACGGCAGCGCTGCCCGGCTCAAGGTGATCTTCGAGACCGGTGAGCTGTCCACGTACGACAACATCCGCCGCGCCTCCTGGATCGGCATGATGGCCGGGGCCGACTTCATCAAGACGTCGACCGGCAAGGTCGGGGTCAACGCGACGCCCGCGAACACGCTCCTCATGCTCGAAGCCGTCCGCGACTTCAAGGCGCAGACTGGAATCCAGATCGGCGTGAAGCCGGCCGGCGGCATCCGGACCACCAAGGACGCGATCAAGTTCCTGGTCCTGGTCAACGAGACGGTGGGCGAGGACTGGCTGTCCAACCACTGGTTCCGCTTCGGAGCCTCCAGCCTGCTCAACGACCTGTTGATGCAGCGCCAGAAGCTGAGCACCGGCCGTTACTCCGGTCCCGACTACGTGACGGTGGACTGATCACCATGGCATCCGCATTCGAGTACGCACCCGCCCCCGAGTCCCGCTCGGTCGTCGACATCGCGCCCTCCTACGGGCTGTTCATCGACGGCGAGTTCACCGACGCGGCGGACGGCAAGGTCTTCAAGACCGTCTCCCCGGCCTCCGAAGAGGTCCTCGCCGAGGTCGCGCAGGCCGGCGCCGCCGACGTGGACCGCGCCGTCAAGGCCGCCCGCAAGGCCTTCGAGAAGTGGTCCGCGCTGCCCGGCTCCGAGCGCGCCAAGTACCTCTTCCGCATCGCCCGGATCATCCAGGAGCGCAGCCGCGAGCTGGCCGTCCTGGAGACCCTCGACAACGGCAAGCCGATCCGCGAGACCCGCGACGCGGACCTCCCGCTCGTCGCCGCGCACTTCTTCTACTACGCGGGCTGGGCCGACAAGCTCGACCACGCGGGCTACGGCGCGAACCCGCGACCCCTCGGCGTGGCCGGCCAGGTCATCCCGTGGAACTTCCCGCTGATGATGCTCGCCTGGAAGATCGCCCCGGCGCTCGCCACCGGCAACACGGTCGTGCTCAAGCCGGCCCAGACGACCCCGCTCTCCGCGCTCTTCTTCGCGGACATCTGCCGCCAGGCCGGCCTGCCCAAGGGCGTCGTCAACATCCTCACCGGGTACGGGGACGCGGGCGCGGCCCTCGTCGAGCACCCGGACGTGAACAAGGTCGCCTTCACCGGCTCCACCGCCGTCGGCAAGGCCATCGCGCGCCAGGTCGCCGGCACCTCCAAGAAGCTCACCCTGGAACTGGGCGGCAAGGGCGCCAACATCGTCTTCGACGACGCCCCCATCGACCAGGCCGTCGAGGGCATCGTCAGCGGCATCTTCTTCAACCAGGGCCAGGTCTGCTGCGCGGGCTCGCGCCTCCTGGTCCAGGAGTCGATCCACGACGAGCTGATCGACTCGCTCAAGCGCCGGCTGACCACGCTGCGCCTGGGCGACCCGCTCGACAAGAACACCGACATCGGCGCGATCAACTCCGCCGAGCAGCTCGCCCGGATCACTGCGCTCGCGGACACCGGCGAGGCGGAGGGCGCCGAGCGCTGGTCGGCGCCGTGCGACCTGCCGAACGCCGGCTACTGGTTCGCCCCGACGCTCTTCACGAACGTCTCCCAGTCGCACACCGTCGCCCGCGACGAGATCTTCGGCCCGGTGCTGTCCGTGCTGACGTTCCGTACGCCCGACGAGGCCGTCGCGAAGGCCAACAACAGCCAGTACGGCCTGTCCGCCGGTATCTGGACGGAGAAGGGCAGCCGCATCCTCGCGGTCGCGGGCAAGCTCCGTGCAGGCGTCGTCTGGGCCAACACGTTCAACAAGTTCGACCCGACCTCGCCCTTCGGCGGCTACAAGGAGTCGGGCTTCGGGCGCGAAGGCGGCCGTCACGGCCTGGAGGGCTACCTCGATGTCTGAGTCATCGTCGGCGACGCGCCTGAGCGTCTTCAAGACCTACAAGCTGTACGTCGGGGGCAAGTTCCCCCGCTCCGAGAGCGGCCGGGTGTACGAGGTGAGTGACTCGAAGGGCAAGTGGCTGGCCAACGCCCCGCTGTCCTCCCGCAAGGACGCCCGTGACGCGGTCGTCGCCGCCCGCAAGGCCTTCGGCGGCTGGTCGGGCGCGACCGCGTACAACCGCGGCCAGATCCTCTACCGCGTCGCCGAGATGCTGGAGGGCCGCCGCGAGCAGTTCGTCCGCGAGGTCGGCGAGGCCGAGGGCCTGTCCAAGACCAAGGCCGCGGCCGTCGTGGACGCGGCCATCGACCGTTGGGTCTGGTACGCGGGCTGGACCGACAAGATCGGCCAGATCGTGGGCGGGGCCAACCCGGTCGCGGGCCCGTTCTTCAACCTCTCCACCCCCGAGCCGACCGGTGTGGTCACGGTCGTCGCCCCGCAGGACTCGTCCTTCCTCGGACTGGTCTCGGTGATCGCCCCGGTGATCGCCACGGGCAACACCGCCGTCGTGATCGCTTCGGAGAAGGCCCCGCTGCCCGCGCTCTCCCTCGGCGAGGTCCTGGCCACCTCCGACCTGCCCGGCGGCGTGATCAACATCCTGTCCGGCAAGGCCGCCGAGATGGGCCCGCACCTGGCGTCCCACCAGGACGTCAACGCGATCGACCTGGCGGGCGCCGACGAGGCGCTGGCCAAGGAACTGGAGATCGCGGCCGCGGACAACCTCAAGCGCGTCCTTCGTCCACAGCCTGTGGACGACTGGAGCGCGGACCCGGGTACGGCGCGCATGACGGCGTTCCTGGAGACCAAGACCGTCTGGCACCCGACCGGGTCGCTGGGCGCGGGCGGATCCTCGTACTAGCGGACCCCCTCGAAGGCCGGCCCCGGCAGCGTCCCCCGCGCTGCCGGGGCCTCTTCATGCCCTACGGGCACCGGTGCGGGCTACTTCACCGCACCCGGCAGCAGCGGGCCGAGCAGCGACGATGCCGCGGTGGTGGGCAGCTCGCCGACCGACGGGCCCCGGGTCAGGATGCCCGTGACCATGCCGGTGCCGACCGAGGGGAAGTCCGCGACCTTGGTGGCGACGCCGTTGTCGAGGGGGTCCACGCCGGTGTTCGCGAGCGGGTTCACCTTGAGGTTCGAGACCGGGTTCGCGACCCCGGCCAGCGCCGCCGGAACGTCGAGCTCGCCCGCCTGGGCGCCACCGGCGGCCATCGCGAGGGCCGCACCGGCCATGGAGAGGGTCAGGCCTGCGGTGCGCAGCGCCTTGGGGTGGGGGGCTTTGGGGGCTGCGTGACGTGCCATGGGTTCCCGCCTGTGGGCTCGTACGGTCCGGTAGTCGCGTGCCCACGCAGCGTAGTGGAGGTGTGATCCTGGATACCAACGGGCCTTTGGGTAGGTCCCCTGCCGGAGTTAATAGTTCACACTTGTGTTCCGTGAGCCGTACCTCTCCTTTGCCTACGCGTGTCGTCCTGCTGACCGGACCCTCGGGCTCCGGCAAGTCCTCGTTGGCGGCCCGTTCCGGGCTGCCCGTGCTGCGCCTGGACGACTTCTACAAGGAGGGCGGCGACCCCACCCTCCCGCTGGTCGAGGGCAGCGCCGACATCGACTGGGACTCCCCGCTGTCCTGGGACGCGGAGGCGGCCGTGGCCGCTATCGCCGAGCTGTGCGCCGGCGGGCGGACCGAGGTCCCCGTGTACGACATCGCCACCTCCTCGCGGACCGGTACGGAGGTGCTGGACATCTCCCGGACCCCGCTGTTCATAGCCGAGGGGATCTTCGCGGCGGACGTCGCGGTGCGGTGCCAGGAGCTGGGGCTGCTGGCGGACGCGATCTGCCTGCGCGGGCGGCCCAGCACCACCTTCCGGCGCCGCCTGGCCCGTGACCTGCGCGAGGGCCGTAAATCGGTGCCGATGCTCGTGCGGCGGGGCTGGCGGCTGATGCGGGCCGAGCGGGGCATCGTTGCCCGGCACACCGCGCTGGGGGCTCACGCGTGCGGCCGTGACGAGGCTCTTGGACGGCTTGCCGCCGCCGCGGCCGGGCGGCACCGGGCCGCGGCGGTGGCGTAGCCGGCGCTCGCCCCGGACCCGGTCCTCAAACGCCGGACGGGCTGGACATGCCAAAAGGCGGGACCGCGCGGACCCCCGTCCGCTCGGTCCCGCCCTTTGCCCCCGTGGCCCCCGTCCCACCCCCGCAGGACGGGCCCCCTGGCCCTTTGGTCTGATGGAGGCCGCTGTTACGCGACCAGGTCCTCGAAGGACTCCGACTCGTCGCGGCCGAAGCTCAGCGCCTCGTCCTCGCGCATCCGGCGCAGCGAACGCCAGATGCTCGACTTCACCGTGCCGACGCTGATGCCCAGGATCTCCGCGATCTCCGGGTCCGTGCGGCCCTCGTAGTACCGGAGCACCAGCATCGTGCGCTGCGGCTCCGGGATGCGGGTGAGCGCCTGCCACAGCACGGCACGCAGCTCCGTACCGCCCATGGCGTCCGTGTCCGAGGCCGTCTCCGGCAGCTCTTCCGTCGGGTACTCGTTGAGCTTGCGCCGGCGCCAGGCGCTGATGTGCAGGTTCGTCATCGTGCGGCGCAGGTACCCGCCGACGGCGGCCTTGTCGCTGATGCGGTCCCAGGCGCGGTACGTGGAGAACAGCGCGGTCTGCAGCAGGTCCTCGGCCTCGTAGCGGTCGCCGGTCAGGTGGAAGGCCGTCGCGTAGAGGGCGGCCCGCCGCTCCTGGACGTACGCCGTGAACTCGGCCTCGTTGGAGGAGCCGGGGGCGTCCGTGGAGCCCGCCGTGCGCTGGGCGGGGACGGAGGGGCGCTCGTAGGTCTTCGCGTCGATGGCCACCACGTGCGCCGGCCGCCGGGAAGGGGCCGTCGCCGTACGGATTGCCGTGCGGCGGTTCACATCGTGCAGCCGCGTGACAACCGCGCTGGTGCTGGTGCTGTGCAGCGTGTTCATCTCGCGCCCCCCGTCGTGGAGTCTGTCTGGTCCGTTGCCAAGAAGACTGCCCGCCCGAGATAACCGGGGTGTCCTTCGACTGTCACAGGCCTGTCACAGGGACCCGGGAGGAGCCGTGTCCGGATTGGAGGTGCAGGGCGGTCGAAGTCCCGAGGGGCGATGGGACAGAATGAGCCCGTGCCTTTCCTGTTGCTCATCGAGGACGACGACGCCATCCGCACGGCCCTCGAACTCTCCCTGTCACGCCAGGGCCACCGTGTGGCCACCGCGGCGACGGGCGAGGACGGCCTCAAACTGCTGCGCGAGCAGCGGCCAGACCTGATCGTGCTCGACGTCATGCTGCCCGGAATCGACGGCTTCGAGGTGTGCCGGCGCATCCGCCGCACCGACCAGCTGCCGATCATCCTGCTCACCGCGCGCAACGACGACATCGACGTGGTCGTCGGCCTGGAGTCGGGAGCCGACGACTACGTCGTCAAGCCCGTCCAGGGGCGGGTGCTCGACGCCCGCATCCGGGCCGTGCTGCGCCGCGGTGAGCGCGAGTCCACGGACACCGCCGTCTTCGGCCCGCTGGTCATCGACCGCTCCGCCATGACGGTGACCAAGAACGGCGAGGACCTCCAGCTCACCCCGACCGAGCTGCGGCTGCTCCTCGAGCTCAGCCGCCGTCCCGGCCAGGCGCTCTCCCGCCAGCAGCTGTTGCGGCTGGTGTGGGAGCACGACTACCTCGGTGACTCGCGGCTCGTCGACGCCTGCGTGCAGCGGCTGCGCGCCAAGGTCGAGGAGATCCCCTCGTCGCCCACCCTGATCCGTACCGTGCGGGGCGTCGGCTACCGACTGGATTCCCCGCAGTGATCAGAGCCCTGTTCGCGGGCCGGCGCTGGACGAGCCTGCGGCTGCGGCTCCTCGTCGTGTTCGCACTGGTCGCGCTGACGGCCGCCGTCTCCGCGTCCGGGATCGCGTACTGGCTCAACCGCGAGGCCGTCCTGACCCGGACCCAGGACGCCGCCCTCGGCGACTTCCGGCAGGAGATGCAGAACCGGGCCGCGGCGCTGCCCGCCGACCCGACGCAGGAGGAGCTGCAGCACACCGCCGAGATGATGGCGGGCAGCAGCCCCGGCTACAGCGTGCTGCTCGTGGACGAGAAGGACGGCCGCAAGGTGGCCGGTACCGCCGGTCCCGACGCCTTCTCGCTGGCCGACGTGCCGAGGTCGCTCCAGCACGCCGTCGACGACCGGCAGAAGACCACCTCGGCCAACGACGCCGAGTACCACGTGTACTGGCAGCGGACGAAGCCGAACGGGAACCCGTACCTGGTCGGCGGCACCCGGATCGTGGGCGGCGGCCCGACCGGCTACATGTACAAGTCCCTCGCCCAGGAGCGCGACGACCTCAACGCCCTGGCCTGGTCGCTGACCATCGCCACCGGTCTCGCGCTGCTCGGGTCCGCGCTGCTCGCGCAGGCCGCGGCCCGTACGGTCCTCAAGCCCGTGCAACGGCTCGGCGACGCGGCGCGCCGGCTCGGCGAGGGGGAGCTGGACCACCGGCTGGAGGTGTCCGGGACGGACGAACTCGCCGACCTGGCCCACACCTTCAACAAGACGGCGGAGGCGCTGGAGAAGAAGGTCGCCGACATGAGCGCGCGGGAGGAGTCCAGCCGGCGGTTCGTCGCGGACATGTCCCACGAACTGCGCACGCCGCTGACGGCGTTGACGGCGGTCGCCGAGGTGCTGGAGGACGAGGTCGACGACCTCGATCCGATGATCGCACCGGCGGTGGGTCTGGTCGTGAGCGAGACCAGGCGGCTGAACGACCTCGTGGAGAACCTCATGGAGGTCACCCGCTTCGACGCGGGTACGGCGCGGCTGGTCCTGGACGACGTGGACGTCGCCGACCAGGTGACGGCGTGCATCGACACGCGGGCGTGGCTCGACGCGGTCGAACTCGATGCCGAGCGCGGCATCGTGGTGCGCCTCGACCCGCGACGGCTCGACGTGATCCTGGCCAACCTCATCGGCAACGCGCTCAAGCACGGCGGATCGCCGGTACGGGTCTCCATCCGGGTGGAGGGCGACTGGCTGGTCATTGCCGTACGGGACAACGGGCCGGGCATCCCCGAGGCCGTACTGCCGCACGTCTTCGACCGGTTCTACAAGGCGAGCGCGTCGCGGCCGAAGTCGGACGGCAGCGGGCTCGGCCTGTCCATCGCGATGGAGAACGCGCACATCCACGGCGGCGACATCACCGCGGAGAACGGGGCGGAGGGCGGTGCGCTGTTCACGCTGCGGCTGCCGGTGGACGTGGGGAAGGTGATCGCCGGTGACGACGACGAGGCGTAGGGCGGCGGAGCGCGGGACGGGGCGTGGCGCGGGGCGTGGCGCTGCGCTCGGCGCGATGCTCGGTACGACGGCTGTCGTGGTGTCCCTGGGCCTGTTGTCCCTGGGCGCCCTGACCGGGTGCGGGATCCGCGCGACCACCGTGCCGGTGGACGTGGGTCCGGCGCCCTCACGGGTCTCCTGCAAGGCCCCGGCGGGAACGTCGGCGGGAACCGGCGGGGTACAGGGCATCCGGGCCACGGTGGAACTGGTCTGCGGGGCGCAGCTGGTGGGCGTCCAGCGGGTGGTGCCGGTGCCGGAGAAGCGGCCTGCGCGGGACGTGGCGGTGCTCGTCACCCAGGCCCTGCTGGAGGTGCTCCAGCGGGAGCCGTCCGCGGAGGAGCGGGAGGCCGGCTTCACGACCGAGGTGCCGGCCCTGCTGGCGGCCTCGGCGCCGCGGCCGGGCGATCCGGAGGGCACGGTACGGCTGAGCCGCAAGCCCGAGGACCTGCCTCCGGTGGCGCTGTCGCAGCTGGTGTGCACGCTCGCGGAGAGCGACGCGGTGTCGGCGGGGCCGGGCCCGGTGGTCCTGGGCGGTCCCGACGCGGATCCGCCGAGGGCCTGGGAGTGCACGGACGCCGTCCGCTCCCGCCCGGAGGCGGTCCCGACGCTGGGCGACGTGGTGCGGCCGTCGGCGAGCCCGGCGCCCGCTCCGTCGCCTTCCTGACGCGCCGCTCGCACGTCCCGGCCCTGGCGGGCCTTCCCGGCTTCGCGCCGCTGCGCCGGCCTCCGGTCGGCGGGTCGGCGGGGCTCGGGTGCTGACGGCGCGGGGCCGCACGGGAGATGCCCCGCGGGGCGGCCGGATACGGCGTCGGCCCCCCGAGCCGGAGCTCAGGGGGCCGGGGCACTGCCTGCCGGGTCGACGGACGGAGTCCGGCGCAGCGGGCCGAAGCCTGCGGCAGTGCGAGGTGCGCGTCGAGAAGGTCAGATCCCGGCCGCCGCCGCGAGGTCCTTCTTGATCGCGTCGAGGACTTCCTGGCCGCGGGCGCGGGCCGGGAGCAGGTCGGAGGCCTCCGCCACCGGGACCACGACCTCCAGGTAGCACTTCAGCTTGGGCTCCGTGCCGGACGGGCGGACGATCACCCGGGCCTTGTAGTCGCCCTCCAGGTAGTAGCGCAGCCCGTCCGTGGGCGGGAGCGTCGCCGTGCCCTCGTTCAGGTCCTCCGCCGAGGTGACCCGCAGGCCCGCCAGCGAGACCGGGGGCTCCGCGCGCAGCGCCGCCATCGCCGAGGCGATGACCGACAGGTCCTCCACGCGGACCGACAGCTGGTCGGTGGCGTGCAGACCGTGCTCCATCGCCAGGTCGTCCAGCAGGTCGGTCAGGGTGCGGCCCTGTTCCTTGAGCTCCGAGGCCAGCTCCGCGACGAGCAGGGCGGCCGTGACGCCGTCCTTGTCGCGGACGCCCTCGGGGTCCACGCAGTAGCCGAGCGCCTCTTCGTACCCGTAGCGCAGGCCCTCGACGCGGGAGATCCACTTGAAGCCCGTGAGGGTCTCCTCGTAGCCCACGCCCGCGGCCTCCGCGATCCGCCCGAGCAGGGAGGAGGAGACGATCGACTCGGCGAAGACGCCGGTGGCGCCCTTGTGCACCAGGTGGGCGGCGAGCAGCGCGCCGACCTCGTCGCCGCGCAGCATCCGCCAGCCGGAGCCGGAGGCGGAGGCCGCGTCCGGGACGGCC
The DNA here is from genome assembly GCF_042730015.1 of Streptomyces sp. NPDC059957. Classification (NCBI taxonomy): domain Bacteria; kingdom Bacillati; phylum Actinomycetota; class Actinomycetes; order Kitasatosporales; family Streptomycetaceae; genus Streptomyces; species Streptomyces sp. NPDC059957. The sequence continues at coordinate 84,933 of NZ_JBHWMB010000030.1, forward strand.
ACCGCGCAGCGGTCGGCGTCCGGGTCGTTGGCGATGACGATGTCCGGGTTCACCCGGGCGGCCGTGGCGAAGGACAGGTCCATCGCGCCCGGCTCCTCCGGGTTGGGGAAGGCCACCGTCGGGAAGGCCGGGTCGGGCTCGGCCTGCTCGGCGACGAGGACCGGGGCCGGGAAGCCGGCGCGGGCGAAGGCGGCCAGGACCACGTCCTTGCCGACGCCGTGCATGGCCGTGTAGACGGTCCGCACGCCGCGCGGGGATCCGGGGGTCAGGACGGCGTCCGTGCGCGCCAGGTAGGCCTCCAGGACCTCGTCGCCGAGGTCCTGCCAGCCGTCCTCGGCCCGCGGTACGTCGGCCAGCGCGGCGATCGCGTCGATCTGCGCGGCGATCTCGGCGTCCGCCGGGGAGACGATCTGCGAACCGTCGCCGAGGTAGACCTTGTAGCCGTTGTCCCGGGGCGGGTTGTGGCTCGCGGTCACCTCGACGCCGGCGACGGCGCCCAGGTGCCTTATGGCGTACGCGAGGACCGGCGTCGGCAGCGGCCGGGGCAGGACGGCGGCGCGCAGTCCGGCACCGATCATCACCGAGGCGGTGTCGCGGGCGAAGTCGGCCGACTTGTAGCGGGCGTCGTAGCCGACGACGACCAGGCCGCCGTCGTGGCCCTGGGCCTTGAGGTAGGCCGCGAGGCCCGCCGCGGCCCGGATCACCACGTTGCGGTTCATCCGCATCGGGCCCGCGCCCAGCTCGCCGCGGAGTCCGGCGGTGCCGAACTGCAGCATGCCGGAGAAGCGGTCCGCGAGCTCGGTCGTGTCACCGGCCTCGATGAGCTTCGCGAGCTCGTCGGCCGTCTCCGGGTCCGGGTCCTCGGCCAGCCAGGCCCGGGCCCGCGCGATCAGATCGTCCTGCACGTCCTGCACTACTTCCGCCTTACCTCTCGTACGGTCGGTCGTCCGGTGGTCCGGTGGTCCGGTCGTTCGGTGCGCCGCTCAGATCCGGGCGAGGACCTGGGTCAGCAGCTTGCCCATGCGCGCGGCCGAGTCGCGGCCGGCCTGGAGCACCTCTTCGTGGTTCAGCGGCTCGCCGGAGAGGCCCGCCGCCAGGTTGGTGACCAGGGAGATGCCGAGCACCTCGGCGCCGGCCTCACGGGCGGCGATGGCCTCCAGCACGGTGGACATGCCGACCAGGTCGGCGCCCATGACGCGGATCATGTTGATCTCGGCCGGGGTCTCGTAGTGCGGGCCGGGGAACTGCACGTAGACGCCCTCTTCGAGGGTCTCGTCGATCTCCTTGCACATCGCGCGCAGGCGCGGCGAGTACAGGTCGGTCAGGTCCACGAAGTTCGCGCCGACGATCGGCGAGGTGGCCGTGAGGTTGAGGTGGTCGCTGATCAGGACCGGCTGGCCGGGCTTCATGCCCTCGCGCAGGCCACCGCAGCCGTTGGTCAGGACGATGGTCTTGCAGCCGGCGGCGACGGCCGTGCGCACGCCGTGGGCGACGGCGGCGACGCCGCGGCCCTCGTAGTAGTGGGTCCGGCCGAGGAAGAGCAGGGCGCGCTTCTCGCCGATCTTGTACGAGCGGATCTTGCCGCCGTGGCCCTCGACGGCGGGGGGCGGGAAGCCGGGCAGCTCGGTGACCGGGAACTCGGCCTCGGGCGCGCCGAGCGCCTCTGCGGCGGGGGCCCAGCCGGAGCCCATCACGAGGGCGACATCGTGGGTCTCGGCGCCGGTCAGCTCGCGCAGGCGGGCGGCGGCGGCGTCGGCGGCGGCGAAGGGGTCGGTAACAGATGCGTTCACGCGGAAGAGCGTAGCCGCTCTTCGCCTACGCGCGTAGATGGCACAGCTCACGGTCTTCGGATCGTTGCCTTGTCGTTTCCGACCAATTGTCCCGGGCGGGATGCGTGGGCGCCGTGCGGCGCCGTTGCCGGGGCTCCGCCCCGGACCCCGCGCCTCAAACGCAGGCGGGGCTGAAAATGCTCAGCAGGGTCGCTTGCGCAGTTCCATCACGTAGTCGTGCGGGGCGCCCGCGGATTCGGCCGCGTCGGCCAGTTCGCCCAGGTAGCGGGCCGAGGGGAGGCCGCCCTCGTAGCCGTTGAGGACGTACACCCAGGCCGCTTCCTCGCCGTCCAGCGTGTGCACGCGCACCCGCATGCGGCGGTAGATGTCGAGCCCTACGCCCTCCCACCGGTCCATGGAGTCCTCGTCGAGCGGGGCCACGTCGTACAGCGCGACGAAGACCTGGTGGCGCGGCGCTTCGACGATCGTCGCCAGCGCGCCCTCCCAGCCCATCTGCTCGCCGCCGAAGGTCAGCCGCCAGTCGTTGATCCAGCCCGTGCCGCGCAGCGGCGAATGCGGAGCGCGGCGCGTCATCAGCCGCGGGTCGAGGTTGCCGGCGTACGCGGCGTAGAGCGACATGTGGTCGAGGGTACGGGAGGGGCGGCCCCGACCGTGCTCCCGGCCGCGTACGGGCCCGGCGTCCCGGATGGTGGGACCGGGCGTGAAGCACCTTGATGCGTGCGGGACAATGACGTACGGAATGCATCCCCCGGGGAGACCCCCCGGAAGCCCCGGCCGGGGCGGCAGCCGGCCGGGTAGACGTGAGGCGGAGTTTTCGTGACCCGGATCGTGATCATCGGCGGCGGACCCGGCGGGTATGAGGCGGCCCTCGTGGGGGCCCAGCTCGGCGCGGAGGTGACCGTCGTGGACTGCGACGGTCTGGGTGGCGCTTCGGTGCTCACCGACTGCGTGCCCTCCAAGACTCTCATCGCGACCGCCGAGGTCATGACGACCTTCGACTCGTCGTACGAGGAACTCGGCATCGTCGTCGCGGACGACACCCCGCACATCGAGCAGGCCGCGCGCGTCGTCGGCGTGGACCTCGGCAAGGTGAACCGGCGCGTCAAGCGCCTGGCGCTCGCCCAGTCCCACGACATCACCGCGTCCGTCACCCGGTCCGGCGCCCGGGTCGTACGGGGCCGGGCCAAGCTCGGCGGCCCGCAGGGCATCGACGGCACGCGGGACGTCATCGTCACCGCGGCCGACGGATCCGAGACGATCCTCACCGCCGACGCCGTGCTCATCGCGACCGGCGGACACCCCCGCGAGATCCCCGACGCGATGCCCGACGGCGAGCGGATCCTGAACTGGACCCAGGTCTACGACCTCGAAGAGCTCCCCGAGGAGCTCATCGTGGTCGGCTCCGGTGTGACCGGCGCCGAGTTCGCCGGCGCGTACCAGGCCCTCGGCTCCCGGGTGACCCTCGTGTCCTCCCGTGACCGGGTGCTGCCCGGCGAGGACCCGGACGCCGCCGCCGTGCTGGAGGACGTCTTCCGGCGCCGCGGCATGAACGTCATCGGCCGCTCCCGCGCCGAGTCCGCCAAGCGGGTGGGCGACCGGGTCGAGGTGACCCTCTCCGACGGCCGCGTCATCACCGGCACGCACTGCCTGATGGCCGTCGGCGCCATCCCGAACACGAGCAACATGAACCTGGAGGAGTCCGGGGTCAAGCTCAAGGAGTCCGGGCACATCTGGACCGACAAGGTCTCCCGCACCTCCTCGCCCGGCGTGTACGCGGCCGGCGACGTGACCGGGATCTTCGCGCTGGCCTCGGTGGCCGCCATGCAGGGTCGCATCGCGATGTACCACTTCCTCGGTGACGCGGTGGCCCCGCTGAACCTGAAGACGGTCTCCTCGAACGTCTTCACCGACCCCGAGATCGCCACCGTCGGCTACACCCAGGCCGACGTGGACTCCGGCAAGATCGACGCCCGGGTCGTGAAGCTCCCGCTGCTGCGCAACCCGCGCGCCAAGATGCAGGGCATCCGGGACGGCTTCGTGAAGCTGTTCTGCCGGCCCGGCACCGGGATCGTCGTGGGCGGCGTGGTCGTCTCCCCGCGCGCGAGCGAACTCATCCACCCGATCTCGATCGCCGTCGACAACAACCTGACGGTCGAGCAGATCGCAAACGCGTTCACCGTGTACCCCTCCCTGTCCGGTTCGATCGCCGAGGTGGCCCGCCAGCTGCACACGCGAAAGGCCTCCGGCGAGGCGTAAGTACCGATAACGGCCCTTGTGCGCAAGGGCTTTGGTGTGGCCCGTCGGCCCGTCGCGGAGCAAGTGCGCGGCGGGCCGACCCCGTATACCACTAACTGCCCCACGGTATGGACAACTTCGGAATTCCGGCGCAAGGAGCTGAAAGCAGACGGACACCCGGGTTACTGTCAGTTTCGTGTTCGCTGCAGAACGTCGCCAATTGATCCTCGAAATGGTGCGGGCCAACGGAGCGGTATCGCTCCGGGAGCTCGCCCGCGTCGTCCAGACCTCCGAAGTGACCGTACGGCGGGACGTGCGGGCACTGGAGGCAGAAGGACTCCTCGACCGCCGGCACGGCGGTGCGGTACTGCCGGGCGGTTTCACGCGGGAATCCGGCTTTCCGCAAAAATCCCATCTCGCGACGGCGGAGAAGACCGCCATCGCCGATGTCGCGGCCGGACTCGTCGAAGAAGGCGAGGCCGTGGTCGTCGGCGCCGGCACCACCACCCAGGAGCTGGCCCGCCGGCTCGCCAGGGTGCCCGGACTCACCGTCGTCACCAACTCGCTGCTCGTCGCACAGGCCCTGGCCCATGCGAACCGGGTGGAGGTGGTGATGACGGGCGGAACCCTGCGCGGATCCAACTACGCGCTGGTCGGCAGCGGTGCCGAACAGTCCCTCCAGGGGCTGCGGGTCTCGCGGGCCTTCCTGTCCGGCAGCGGCCTCACGGCCGAGCGCGGGCTGTCCACGTCCAACATGCTCTCCGCGAGCGTGGACCGGGCGCTGGTGCAGGCCGCGGCGGAGGTGGTGGTCCTGGCCGACCACACGAAGCTCGGGACGGACACCATGTTCCAGACCGTGCCGACCGATGTGATCACCCGTCTGGTGACGGACGAGCCGCCGCCGCACGACGACCGGGCCGGTACGGAGCTGCAGGCGCTGGCGGATCAGGGCGTGCAGATCACCGTGGCCGGGGCCAGTGCCTCCGGCGGTGGTGAGGGGATGGCCGGGCGTCGCCCGCGCCGGGAGTCCCCGCTGCCGGTGCAGAGGCGGGGCGGGCCGACGGCCCAGCTCCGCAGCGCGGGGCCGTTGCACGAGCAGCAGGCGAGCGAGCGGGCCCGCGTGGCGGACATGCGGCGCCGGTAGGTCACCTGCGGCGCCGTTGCCGGGGGCCAGCCCCCGGGCCCCTGCTCCTCAAACGCCGGAGGGGCTGGATTTTGCCTGGTGTCGGCCCGCACGTGCAGGCTGAGGCCGGGTACATCCAGCCCCTCCGGCGTTTGAGGAGCGGGGTCCGGGGTGGAGCCCCGGGGAACGGGCGAAGGGCGGGTAGGGGACTCGGCCCCGCGCAGCGGCGCGAGTACCCGCACCCGTGGGCGGGGTTCCAGGGCGGGAGCCCCGGAACCCCGGTCCAGGACGTCAGTCCTTGATCTCGCAGATGGCCGCGCCCGAGGTGAGCGACGCGCCGACCTCTGCCGCGAGGCCCACGATCGTGCCCGAGCGGTGCGCGTTCAGCGGCTGTTCCATCTTCATGGCTTCGAGGACGACGATCAGGTCGCCCTCGTTGACCTGCTGGCCCTCCTCGACCGCGACCTTCACGATCGTGCCCTGCATGGGCGAGGCGAGGGTGTCGCCGGAGGCGGCCGGGCCGGACTTCTTGGCCGCGCGGCGCTTGGGCTTCGCGCCGCCCGCGGCCGCCGTACGGGCCAGGGTCATGCCCAGCGAGGACGGGAGGGAGACCTCCAGGCGCTTGCCGCCGACCTCGACGACCACGGTCTCGCGGCCGGGCTCGTCCTCGGAGTCGTCCGAAGCCGGGACCACGAACGCCGGGATCTCGTTGACGAACTCGGTCTCGATCCAGCGGGTGTGGATCGTGAACGGGTCGGCGGTGAAGGCCGGGTCCACGACGACCGCGCGGTGGAACGGGATGGCCGTGGCCATGCCCTCCACCTCGAACTCGGCCAGCGCGCGCGCCGCCCGCTGCAGGGCCTGCTCGCGCGTGGCACCCGTAACGATGAGCTTGGCGAGCAGGGAGTCCCAGGCCGGGCCGATGACCGAGCCGGACTCGACGCCCGCGTCCAGGCGGACGCCCGGACCGGTCGGCGCGGCGAACTTGGTGACGGTGCCCGGAGCCGGCAGGAAGCCGCGGCCCGGGTCCTCGCCGTTGATGCGGAACTCGAAGGAGTGGCCGCGCAGGACCGGGTCCCCGTAGCCGAGCTCCTCGCCGTCGGCGATGCGGAACATCTCGCGGACCAGGTCGATGCCGGTGACCTCTTCGGTGACCGGGTGCTCGACCTGCAGGCGCGTGTTGACCTCCAGGAAGGAGATCAGGCCGTCGGCGGAGACCAGGAACTCGACCGTGCCGGCGCCGACGTAGCCGGCCTCCTTCAGGATCGCCTTCGACGCCGCGTACAGCTCGGCGTTCTGGGCCTCCGTCAGGAACGGCGCGGGGGCCTCCTCCACCAGCTTCTGGTGGCGGCGCTGCAGCGAGCAGTCACGGGTGGAGACGACGACCACGTTGCCGTGGGAGTCGGCCAGGCACTGGGTCTCCACGTGCCGCGGCTTGTCGAGGTACTGCTCGACGAAGCACTCGCCGCGGCCGAAGGCGGCGACGGCCTCGCGGACGGCGGAGTCGTAGAGCTCCGGGACCTCTTCGAGGTTCCGGGCGACCTTCAGGCCGCGACCGCCGCCACCGAAGGCGGCCTTGATCGCGATCGGCAGGCCGTGCTCCTTGGCGAAGGCGACGACCTCGTCCGAACCGGAGACCGGGTCGGGCGTGCCGGCCACGAGCGGCGCGCCGGCGCGCAGCGCGATGTGGCGGGCGGCGACCTTGTCGCCGAGGTCGCGGATGGCCTGCGGCGGCGGGCCGATCCAGATCAGGCCCGCGTCGATGACGGCCTGCGCGAATTCGGCGTTCTCGGAGAGGAAGCCGTATCCGGGATGGATGGCGTCCGCACCGGAGTCGGCTGCGGCCTGCAGGATCTTGGAGATGTCCAAGTAGCTGGCGGCCGGGGTGTCACCGCCCAACGCGAAAGCTTCGTCGGCCGCGCGGACGTGCAGAGCGTCCCGGTCCGGATCGGCGTAGACGGCTACGCTCGCGATCCCGGCATCCCGGCAGGCCCGAGCAACGCGGACTGCGATTTCGCCACGGTTGGCGATGAGCACCTTGCGCACGATGGCTCCCTCCTTGAAACAAGCTGAGTTTAGGGACAGCCCACACGGCCTTTCGACCCTTCCCCGGTGGTGACCTTGCCCACACGGACTGTTATCCGAGTCGACCCCGAGTCGATAAAACCCTTGTGGCGCCCCATGTCAGGGGGATCCCCGACTGCACAGTAACCCTGCCGTGTGTCCGGGGTCTCTGTTCGCCGGGTCAGCGGCCCGGGGTGATTCTTTGTCGAATCCCTACGAACGGCCCACGCATTCCTTGCACGGGCGGGGTGTCGCCGCCGTGTCGTCGCCCAGGCGTCGCCCTGCGGCAGCCCGACCGTAACGAAGCGCCCCGGCCCCTTGTCCGAAGGTTTACCCGTTAGTAGCCTCCAGGCGTCGATCGGGCTTGTGCATGCGGGGTGGGGGCGTCGTGGCTGGTGTGGGTGGCGTGGGTGGCATGGTGCTGCGGAGATCCGTGGCCGGAGCGACCGCGGTCGTACTCGTCGTGGAGGCGGGTGTGCTCGGCTTCGTCCACCTCGTCCTGGGGCGGACCACCGAGAACCAGTCCATGTCCATCGCGGGCGCGGATCCGGATGTCATGTCCAAGGCAACCTACGGGCTGGGCGCCGGCATGGCCGTGTTCCTGCTCGCCTGCGCGGCGTTCCTTCTCGTCGCCGCGGCCCGCGACCGGGCCCCGGGCGGCTTCGCGCGCGTGCTCCTCGTCAGCGCCGCCGTCACCCACGGAGTGCTCGGCGCCCTCGTCGTCGGCCTGGTGGGCTGGGCCGCCTTCGCGGTGATGATGCTGATCTTCTCCCTGCTCGTGCTGAGCCTGACGCTCTACGCGGCCAAGGGCGCGGGCGGGACCGCCGACGGTGCGGGCGGCCCCGCGGAGGGCTCCAGCGGCCCCCTGGACGGCTTCGGCGGCCCGGGCGCCCGGGACGACCGGCCCGAGATCCGGGACGCACCGCCGGGCCACCCGCTCGCGGACTTCGGGGACTTCGGGAAGCTCGGGGACGTCAAGCCCACAAGTCCGTGATGGACACGCCCAGTTCGGCCAGCAGTGAGCGCAGCAGCGGCATGGAGATACCGATCACATTGCCGTGATCCCCGTCGATCCCCTCGATGAACGGGGCCGACAGCCCGTCCAGGGTGAACGCCCCCGCCACGTGCAGCGGTTCCCCGCTCGCCACGTACGCCGCCACCTCCGCGTCCGTCGGCTCGCCGAAGCGGACCGTCGTCGACGCCGTGGCCGAAACCTTTGCGCCGCTCGCCGTGTCGATCACGCAGTGCCCGGTGCGCAGCACCCCGGCGCGCCCGCGCATCGACTTCCAGCGGGCCGTCGCCTCCTCGGCGTCCGCCGGCTTGCCCAGTGCCTCGCCGTCCAGCTCCAGCACGGAGTCGCAGCCGATCACCAGGGCGCCCGCGGCTTCGTCCAGGGCCGCCACGACGGCCGCCTTGGCCTCGGCCAGCGCGAGCGCCAGCTCGGCGGGGGAATCGGCGGTGAGGGCGTCCTCGTCGAAGCCGCTCACGATCACGTGCGGGGCGAGCCCGGCCTGCCGCAGCAGGTTCAGCCGGGCGGGCGAAGCGGAGGCGAGGACGAGGGCGTGGCGGGGGGCAGCAATCATGCCCGCCATCGTAGGGGCGGCCCGAGGGGCCCGGCTCGCGGCGAGGTGCCGTGCCGGGCGTCGCGACCCGGTGAACCTTCTCGGTCACAGCACTAGAAACCGCCCACGCCCAGCACGTACACCACGACGACCATCGCGATGACGACGATCACCGTCATCCGCCGGACCATCGCCGCGGCGTCGCGCATGTCCTTCGGCGGCTCGTTCTTCGGGTCTGACCAGAGCATGTCCTGATCCTGGCCCCGAGGACGCCTGTGGCGCCTGAGTACGGGTACTCAGGCGCCACGGGCAGTTCACGCCATCTTCACCTGGGTCCGGCGGCTACGCGGGCCAGTACGTACGGCCCCAGGCGCCCGGTCCGGGGTGCGGCAGGGTGCGGCGGGCCACCCGGCCCGGCGCCGACCACGCGTCGGCCACCCGCTCCGCGCCCGACGGCTCCGACGCGAGGGCCGCCGCGCGCGCTCGGACCACCGCCAGTGCGGCGGCCAGCTCCTCGGGGGTCGGGTTCCCCTTGACGACCTTGATCACCACTGTGAGCTCCTCGTGCCTGCTAGAGCGGGATGTTGCCGTGCTTCTTCGGGGGCAGGGACTCCCGCTTGGTGCGCAGCTGCCGCAGCCCCTTCACCACGTGCGCCCGGGTCTCGGACGGCATGGTCACCGCGTCGATGTAGCCGCGCTCGGCGGCCGTGTACGGGTTCAGCAGCGCGTCCTCGTACTCGGTGATGAGCCGCGCCCGGGTCTCCTCGGCGGTGCCGGCCTCCTCCGCTTCGGCGATGGCGCGGCGGTGCAGGATGTTGACCGCGCCCTGCGCGCCCATGACGGCGATCTGCGCCGTCGGCCAGGCGAGGTTGAGGTCGGCGCCCAGGTGCTTGGAGCCCATCACGTCGTAGGCGCCGCCGAAGGCCTTGCGGGTGATGACGGTGATCAGGGGGACGGTCGCCTCGGCGTACGCGTAGATCAGCTTGGCGCCGCGCCGGATGATTCCGTTGTACTCCTGGTCGGTGCCCGGCAGGAAGCCCGGCACGTCGACGAAGGTCAGCACCGGGATGTTGAAGGCGTCGCAGGTCCGCACGAACCGGGCCGCCTTCTCGGAGGCGTCGATGTCCAGGCAGCCGGCGAACTGCATCGGCTGGTTGGCGACGACCCCGACCGGGTGCCCCTCGACGCGGCCGAAGCCGGTGAGGATGTTCGGCGCGAAGAGCGACTGGGTCTCCAGGAACTCCGCGTCGTCGAGCACGTGCTCGATCACCTTGTGCATGTCGTACGGCTGGTTCGCGCTGTCCGGGATCAGCACGTCGAGCTCGCGGTCGGTCTCGGAGACCTCGGTGTCGGCCTCCTCGGGGAAGGCCGGGGGCTCGGAGAGGTTGTTCGACGGGAGGTAGGAGAGGAGCGACTTCACGTACTCGATGGCGTCCTTCTCGTCACCCGCCATGTGGTGGGCGACGCCGGACGTGCTGTTGTGCGTGCGCGCCCCGCCCAGCTCCTCGAAGCCGACGTCCTCGCCGGTGACGGTCTTGATGACGTCCGGGCCGGTGATGAACATGTGCGAGGTCTGGTCGACCATGACCGTGAAGTCGGTGATGGCCGGGGAGTACACGGCCCCGCCGGCGCACGGGCCGACGACCAGGCTGATCTGCGGGATCACCCCGGAGGCGTGGACGTTGCGGCGGAAGATCTCGCCGTACATGCCGAGCGCGCTGACGCCCTCCTGGATGCGGGCGCCGCCGGAGTCGTTGATGCCGATCAGCGGGCAGCCGGTCTTCAGCGCGAAGTCCATCACCTTCATGATCTTCTGGCCGTAGACCTCGCCCAGTGCCCCGCCGAAGACGGTGAAGTCCTGCGAGAACAGGGCGACGGGCCGCCCGTCGACGGTGCCGTAGCCGGTGACGACGCCGTCGCCGTACGGGCGGGTCTTCTCCAGCCCGAAGTTCGTCGACCGGTGCCGGGCGAACTCGTCCAGCTCGACGAAGGACCCCTCGTCCAGCAGCAGGGCCACCCGCTCACGTGCCGTCAGCTTGCCCTTGGCGTGCTGCTTCTCCACCGCCCGCCCGGACCCGGCGTGCGTGGCTTCCTCGACGCGGCGCTGCAGATCCGCGATCTTCCCCGCGGTGGTGTGCATGTCGATCGGCTCTGACGGTTGTGACATCGGGGTCGCGGCTCCCTGCGTGGTGTCAACTGCCTGGTGACTTACTTGGTTTTTACTAGCTACTGGTGCGTAGCGTATCGGCGGGCATGGCGCTCGGCGGTGCGGCGTTTGACACACCTAATCTGGGTTGCATGACGCCATCAGATGCATCAGGCGGAGCTTCGAGCGGAGCTCCCGCGGGCCGTTGGTCGAGTCTGGACCGGCCGCCCCTGAACGTTGCCGCGCTGCAGCGGGCCCTCGTGACCGGTGAGGGGCTGTGGAGCTCGCTGGAGGTGGTGGCCTCCACCGGGTCCACCAACAGTGATCTCGCCGCGCGGGCCGCGAAGCTGCCCGAGGGGGCCGTGCTCGTCGCCGAGGAGCAGACCGCCGGACGGGGCAGGCTCGACCGGAGCTGGGTCGCGCCCGCGCGGTCCGGACTGTTCTTCTCCGTACTCCTGAAGCCCGGGCCCTCGGTGCCGCAGGAGCGGTGGGGCTGGCTGACGCTGCTGGCCGGGGTGGCCACCGCCACCGGGCTCTCGCGCGCCGCCGGCGTGGACACCGCCCTCAAGTGGCCCAACGACCTGCTGGTGACCGTGGACGGCGAGGAGCGCAAGACCGGCGGCATCCTCGCCGAGCGCGTGGGCGACGGGGTCGTCCTCGGGATCGGCCTCAACGTGACGCTGACCGACGCAGAGCTGCCGGTGGACAACGCCGGGTCGCTGTACCTGGCCAAGGCCACCGTCACCGACCGGGACCCGCTGCTCAGGGCCGTACTGCGCTCCCTGGAGCAGTGGTACGGGAACTGGCGCGCGGCCGGCGGCGATCCTGCGGCCAGCGGTCTGCAGGAGACCTACGCGGCCGGGTGCGCGACCCTCGGCAAGCACGTGCGGGCCGAGCTGCCGGGCGGGCGCACCCTCACCGGGACGGCCGAAGCGGTGGACACCGACGGACGGCTCGTCGTACGGACCGCGGAGGACAAGCACGAGGCCGTGGGGGCAGGGGACGTCGTCCATCTGCGGTCCGTGCGGTAGCCCGCGCGGGGACCGCCCCGGGTGATGGAGTAGGGGAGTGAGCTACGGCACACCTGCCGTATGGTTTAGGCGATCCCGGTCCTCCCGGTGATCACCCGGTTCGGCAGTGCGCACGGCAATGGACAGGAGGCGGCCCTTGACCGTCGACGACCCTCGGTCCAGCGCGCCCGCCCCAGGAACGACGACGGGCGGCTCCGGAGGCTCGGGCGGCTCGGGTGGTTCCGGCAGCCCGGGTGGTTCCGGAGTCCATGCCACCCCGATCGGGCGCGAGCAGCACACTCCCCACCACGAGGTCGACCACACGGCCCAGCCGACGGCCGACCCGCTCGCCATCCGCCTGGAGCAGCTGATCCTGGGCGCCGAGCGCCGGTACACCCCCTTCCAGGCGGCCCGTAGCGCCGGGGTCTCGATGGAGCTCGCCTCCCGCTTCTGGCGGGCGATGGGCTTCGCGGACATCGGCCAGGCCAGGGCCCTGACGGAGGCCGACGTACTGGCGCTGCGCCGGCTCGCCGGCCTCGTCGAGGCCGGGCTGCTGAGCGAGCCGATGGCGGTCCAGGTGGCGCGGTCCACCGGGCAGACCACGGCCCGGCTCGCGGAGTGGCAGATCGACTCGTTCCTGGAGGGCCTGACGGAGCCGCCGGAGCCGGGGATGACCCGTACGGAGGTCACGTACCCGCTGGTCGAGCTGTTGCTGCCGGAGCTGGAGGAGTTCCTCGTCTACGTGTGGCGGCGCCAGCTCGCGGCCGCGACCGGGCGGGTCGTGCAGGTGGCGGACGACGAGGAGATGGTCGACCGGCGCCTCGCGGTGGGCTTCGCCGACCTGGTGGGCTTCACGCGCCTGACGCGTCGGCTGGAGGAGGAGGAGCTCGGCGAGCTGGTCGAGTCCTTCGAGACGACCTCGGCGGACCTGGTGGCGGCGCACGGCGGCCGGCTGATCAAGACGCTGGGCGACGAGGTGCTGTACTGCGCCGACGACGCGGCGACGGCGGCGGAGATCGCGCTGCGCCTGATCGAGACGATGGAAGCCGATCCGCAGATGCCGGAGCTGCGCGTGGGCATCGCCTTCGGGACGGTGACCACCCGGATGGGCGACGTCTTCGGGACCACGGTGAACCTGGCCTCGAGGCTGACGTCGATAGCGCCGAAGGACGCGGTCCTGGTGGACGGCGCGATGGCCCAGGAACTGGGCCGCACGGGCGCGGCGCCGGTCTCGGAGAAGGAAGCGGAGAACGAGGAGGGCGGCGGCGCCTACCGCTTTGCGCTCCAGCCGATGTTCCAGCGACCGGTGCGAGGGCTGGGCATCGTGGAGCCCTGGTCGCTGACGCGGCGGAGCCCTAAGATCCCCGGATAACGTTCGTTAACCGGGAGGGTCGCCGTGTCCGAATTCGTGGTGGTGCGCAGGCATGAGGGCGGCGTCGCCGAGCTGGTGCTCGATCGGCCCAAGGCGATGAACGCCGTGTCGACCGAGATGGCGCGGGGGATCGGCGCCGCGTGTGCGGAGCTGGCCGCGGACCCGTCGGTACGGGTCGTCGTGCTCTCCTCGACCGCCGAGAGGGCCTTCTGTGTGGGCGCGGACCTCAAGGAGCGCAACTCCTTCTCCGACGCCGAGCTGCTGCGGCAGCGGCCGACCACGCGGGGTGCGTACGGGGGCGTGCTGGAGCTTCCGATGCCGGTGATCGCGGCGGTGCACGGGTTCGCGCTGGGGGGCGGCTTCGAGCTGGCCCTCGCCTGCGACGTCATCGTGGCCGACGAGACGGCCGTCGTCGGGCTGCCCGAGGTGTCCGTGGGGGTGATCCCGGGCGGCGGTGGTACGCAGCTGCTGCCGCGGCGGGTGGGGGCGGCGCGGGCCGCGGAGCTGATCTTCACCGCCCGGCGGGTGGAGGCCGCGGAGGCGCTGGCCTTGGGTCTGGTGGACTCGGTGGTGCCGGCCGGCTCGGACCGTGAGGCCGCCCTGGCGATGGCGGCGGCGATGGCGGCGAACTCCCCGGTCGGGCTGCGGGCGGCGAAGCGGGCGCTGCGGCTCGGGCACGGCATGGACCTGACGGCCGGGCTGGAGATCGAGGACGCGGCGTGGCGGACGGTGGCCTTCTCGGGGGACCGGGCCGAGGGCGTGGCGGCGTTCAACGAGAAGCGGAAGCCGGAGTGGCCCGGGGTGTGAGGCCCGATGGTGACCCGACGTGATCTTCGTACCACCGAATGTCGCGCCAATTGTCACTAAATCGGACAAAACTCCCTAACCTGGGGTGATGGGTGTTGACGGGCGGCTTCGAGCCGTTGTGGGCCTCGCGCAGGCCATGGCGGCCGCGTGCGCGCCGCGGGACAGTGTGCGGGCCGCCGCGCGCGGGGCGAGGCTGGCGATGGACGGGTCGTTCGCCGCGATCTCCGCGTGGGAGCGGGAGCGGGGGCGCCTGCGGGTGCTCGTGAACGAGGGGGAGCGCCGGGACGGGGAGGAGGAGTTCCCCGAGGACGAGTCGTACCCCGTGCACGATTTCCCCGAGATCACGGAGTTCCTGCACGAGCGCTGGGTCGGCGGGGGCGGCCCCCACGCCTGGGTGGACAGCGCGGTCGGGGACCGGCCCGGACGCCGGGGCGACGCGCTGCGGCGGCGCGGGCGCGGCACGTGCGTGGTCGCCCCGATCGTGCTGAGCGGGCGGGCCTGGGGCGAGCTGTACGTGGCCCGGGACGAGGGCATGGCGGACTTCGACGAGGACGACGCGGAGTTCGGAGAAGTGCTCGCGGCGGTGATCGCGGCCGGGCTGGCGCAGAGCGACCGGCTGGAGGAGGCCCGTCGGCTCGCCTTCACCGACCCGCTGACCGGGCTGGCCAACCGGCGTGCCGTGGACATGCGGCTCGACGAGGCGCTGGAGGAGCACCGGCGGGGCGGGGCCGCGGTGGTGGTGAGCCTGGTCGTCTGCGACCTGAACGGCCTCAAGAAGGTCAACGACACCCTCGGGCACGCGATGGGCGACCGGCTGCTGGAACGGTTCGGCTCCGTGCTCAGCCTGTGCGGGGCGATGCTGCCGGGTGCGCTGGTCGCGCGGCTGGGCGGGGACGAGTTCTGCCTGGTCAGCGTGGGGCCTTCGGCGGACGAGGTGGTACGGGTCACCGAGGAGGTGTGCCTGCGGGCCGCCGAGCTGGAGCTGGGGGAGGGGGTCGCCTGCGGGGTCGCCTCCACGGGGGACCCGATCGGGCCGGTGAAATCCTCGCGGCGGTTGTTCCGGCTGGCGGATGCGGCGCAGTACAAGGCGAAGGCGGCGCGGTCGGCGAAGCCGGTGGTGGCGGGGCGGGACACGGCGGTGGTCCGGCTCGCCGACGCGGAGCCCGGGGGGCCGGGGGAGCGGCGGCGGTTCCGGGGGCGGGCGTAGCCGCGGCCCGACCGGCCGCCTGCGACCCCGCCGCCTTGGGCTGCGCCCACCCCGGCTTGGGGATGCACGGTCCGCCTGGGGCGGCGCCCACCCCGCCTGGGGGATGCGCGGCCCCCGGTGCGCCGGCCTCGCGGCGGTTGTCCCGCCCCGGCGGGGGGTGCGGGTGAGTCGGCCCTGCGGGGCTGGGTCCCCTACCCGCCCTTCCACCGTTCCCCGGGCGCTGCCCGGACCCGCGCCTCAAACGCCGGCGAGGCTGGGTGTGTCCCCGGGCGCAGCCCGGGCCCTGGCCCCGGC